>ONPE01000067.1 GCA_900319615.1 uncultured Eubacteriales bacterium | reverse complement strand
AGGGCGTCATCGACGTCAATCATCAAAAGATAGTAGAAGCTACGTTTTAATTCTTTGCAGGAATTAAACTCTATAATAATTCGAGAGGAAAACAACTATGAAATACGATATAATCATCATCGGAGCAGGTCCGGGAGGCATTTTCTCTGCTTATGAATTCGCCGAGAAGCGCCCCGACCTCAAGGTCGCCGTTTTTGAGACGGGCAGCGCTCTTGAACAGCGCAAATGTCCCATCGACGGCGACAAGGTCAAGTCCTGCGTAAAGTGCAGGACCTGCGCTATCATGAGCGGCTTCGGCGGCGCGGGAGCCTTCTCCGACGGCAAGTACAACATCACCAACGACTTCGGCGGCACCATGCACGAGTACATCGGGCGCGACAAGGCTCTGGAGCTTATGCACTACGTCGACAAGATCAACGTCGAGAACGGCGGCGAAGAGACAAAGCTCTATACCACAGCCGGCACCGACTTCAAAAAGATCTGCACGCAAAACAAGCTCAAGCTGCTCGACGCTTCAGTCCGTCACCTCGGCACCGACATCAACTACGTCGTGCTCGGTAATATCTACGAAAAAATATCGAAGACAGTCGATTTCTTCTTCAACACACCGGTGGAGCACATCGAGATCATCGACGGCGGCTACCGCGTGCATCACAAAAACGGCTGTGACGACTGCACCGACTGCATCGTCTCCGTAGGGCGCTCCGGCTCGAAGTGGATGGAAAAGATATGCGAAGAGCTCGATATCAGCACCAAGAGCAACCGCGTCGACATCGGCGTGCGCGTAGAGCTGCCGGCGGTCATCTTCTCTCACCTCACCGACGAGCTGTATGAGAGCAAGATCGTCTACCGCACCGAGAAGTTCGAGGATAACGTGCGCACCTTCTGCATGAATCCGAACGGCATCGTCGTCAACGAGAACACCAACGGCATCGTGACCGTTAACGGCCACAGCTTTGAGGATCCGTCGAAAAAGACCGAGAACACCAACTTCGCCCTGCTGGTATCGAAGCACTTCTCGGAGCCTTTCGAGGACAGCAACGGCTACGGCGAGAGCATCGCCATGCTGAGCAATATGCTGGGCGGAGGGGTCATCGTGCAGCGCTTCGGCGATCTTGAACGCGGCAGGCGCTCGAACCACAGCCGCATCGAAGAGAGCACCGTGCGCCCCACGCTCAACGCCACACCGGGCGATCTGAGCCTTGTGCTCCCGAAGAGGATACTCGACGACATCATCGAGATGATCTACGCTCTGGACAAGATAGCCCCCGGCACCGCGAACGACGACACCCTGCTCTACGGCGTGGAGGTCAAGTTCTACAACATGGAGGTCGCGCTCGACGAAAACCTCATGACAAAGTACGAGGGGCTGTACGTAATCGGCGACGGCTCCGGAGTCACCCACTCCCTCTCCCATGCATCCGCAAGCGGCGTGTACGTCGCGAGAAAGATCATGGAGAAAGCAGGATCATAATTTCAAATTATATAGGTTGATATTACCACCGGGCGCATATCAATCGTCATTACGAGGAGGAACAAAGTTCCGACGTGGTAATCTCAACCTTATTTACCCCATGTATTGACTATACTATAAAAGCCCCTTGCTTATCGGCAAAGGGCTTTTTTCTTACAAAGAATTATTTTCTCAAGTCAAGCGATATCACAGAGCCGCCTTGATAAGGGCGAGGAGCTCGTCGTAGGTCTCGCAGGCAGGGATATCGGGATAATCCGCCTTGATGCTGTCGGGAGCGCGGAAGAGGAAGCCCGCCTTGCTCGCCTGGATCATGGCGAGGTCGTTGAAGCTGTCGCCGCTGGCGATGGTCTCGAAGCCGCAGGACTGCAGGGCGCGCACGGTGGTGAGCTTTGTCTTTTCACAGCGCAGGTGATAATCGGTGATAGTGCCGTCGTCCGCTACGACAAGCTCGTTGCAGAAGATCGCAGGCCAGCCGAGCTTCTCCATGAGGGGCTTCGCGAACTGGGAGAAGGTGTCGCTGAGGATTACCGCCTGAGTGATGGAGCGCAGCTCGTCGAGGAACTCCTTCGCGCCGGGCATGGGGTCGATCTTGGCGATGGTCGCCTGTATCTCCTTTAGTCCGAGACCGTGCTCGCGGAGGATATCCAGACGGTACTTCATCAGCTTGTCATAGTCGGGCTCGTCGCGGGTGGTGCGCTTGAGCTCGGGGATGCCCGAAGCCTCGGCGAACGCGATCCATATCTCCGGTACCAGAACGCCTTCCAGATCCAAACAAACTATATTCATATATCTTACCTCCAAATAATGATCTAACTCTATTAAACTACAGCACGGAGCTTTTGTCAAGCAAAAGAGCCTGTTTCAGAGCTTTTGTCTTTGCGAGGAGAGCACTATAAATCGTCATTGCGAGGGCTTTAGCCCGTGGCAATCTCAACCTTATTATCGCCAGACGTGGTAATCTTCTTATCGGAAATACCGTTTGATGTGACAGAAAAGGCTGTGCGCCTCTTTGTGGGATTGCCACGGCTCTTGCGAGCCTCGCAATGACAGCGAATCCTCGTAGGATCGTACACTTGTGCTTTTCTCTTTCCTGATAAAAGTAAAATATTCTTTTCAGAGAGTCGAGTACAGACGCGAGCGTCGACGCGCGCGTCCTCGCAATGACTGCGATACTTATTTGTCAAGCAAAAGAGCCTGTCCGCGAGGGACAGGCTCCGATTTTATTGCCGATCAGTTTTCAAGATCGGGGTTGTAGTTGTAGTATGTGCACCAGTCGCCGTCTGCGGAAGTGTCGTACAAATCATCATTGATGACGACCCAGATCTCGGGATACTCGTCATAGGAGATACCGATGTTCTGACCGTCAACAACACCGTAGTCCTTGGTCTGAGGATTACCGTTCTTGCTGATGATGAAGTAGTAGTTGAGACCGCCGGGGATCGGGAAGGTCACATCGTACCACTCTGCGTCTTCGGACTTGGTCAGAGGCTTGCCGGGCCAGCCGTAATCGTCATAGCAGTTGATGGCTGTGCCGTTCTCATCATAAGCCCATGCCCAGAGGCTGGGAGCCCAGGTCTCGGAGCCGCTGTGCTTTACATGCATCACGGGAGCCGCTACGCTGTAGGAATAGAAGTAGTCGACCTTATCGTCGTACAGCGAGATACCGTTTGCATTAGCGGGCATTGCGTCGAGGGTATAGTAAGCGATGCGCTTTTGAGAGGTAGTGTAAGGCTCGCCGTAGCGCACGCGTGTTACATCGGCGTTTGCAAGAGCCTTTGTCTTGCCGGTGTCGACGTCTCTGGTCATATGACGGGCGGTGATGGTGTTGACAGCCTTCACGTAGCCTGCCAGCCAGCGCTGCAGCATGGTGACGTCTGCGATATCGACCTCGCCGTTGCAGTCGTAGTCGCCGCAGGCGAGATGATCGTCGTCAAGAGTGATGAACTCGCAGATATGTCTCTGCAGGAAGGTAGCGTCGATGATATCTACTTCGCCGTTGCCGTCAACGTCGCCGTAAGGAGCACGGAACGGAGTCGGGATATAATCGGTGTAGAAGAAGTTCACTACCTGAGGCTCTTCGGAGAAGACGCCCTCTACGTCGCCCTCGATGTGATCGAGCTCATAGTCGATCGGGACGGATGTATCGGGGCTCAGGGAGTAGCCGGTGCCTGTGGTGCCGAGGATGACGTTGGAGGAGAGGACCTCGCCGGTCTTGCCGTAGATGCTGTTGACGATGACCTTAGCCAGATCAGACTGGATAGCGCACTCCTCGAAGGTGCTCTTCTCGACAGCGATAACGGCGGAGCTCGCAGGAACGTCGAAGCTCAGACCCTTGACCTCGCCGAGGGAGGTAACGCCAGCCTGCTTGTCGTTGGCTACGATGACCCACTCGGTATCGGCGTTGATGCTCCTGTCTACCTTACCCTTGAAGGTGTAGGTAACGTCGGTGTCCTTGCCGTTGTAGATGACGGCGATCTTGTTCCACTCGCCCTCTACGTCGTTCTGAACGGTGTAGGCGATGGTGTACAGGGAGCTTGCGATACCTGTATCGAAGAAGTACTTATAGGGAGCGCCGTTCTTCTGTGTATCGTTCGCGGTGAAGGGAGAGAATGCCTTCCTGAGCTCGAACATACCCTTGTAGTAGGATACGAGGTCGGCGTTGGTCTTTACGAGCGACCAGTCGATCATGTTCAGGGTAGCCGCGCTCTTGTAGGAGTTCTCGTCGCCGTCCTTGGAGCGTCCCATCTCCTCGCCTGCGAGCAGGAAGTCGATGCCCTGAGAGGAGTTGATGATAGCTGAGGTCAGCTTGTTCTGAGCGATGCAGTCGTTGTAGCGTGCACGGTAGTCGGAAGCAGGGCCGTGGTTGACGAAGACGAGCTTGTCATAGAGGGTGTAGTTATCGTGGCAGGAAGCATAGGTAACGCACTGCTCGGGGGTAAGAGCAGTCCATCTGCCCTTGCCGACGGTGTTAGCGCGGATACCGAGGCTGACAGCGGAAGCGCTGGTCATCTCGCTGTTGATGAAGCCGCCCTGCTCTGCATGGAATACGTTGCCCTTGAGTCCGTCGCGGATCTCGTCGTTGAAGAAGCCTATACGGGAGGGGAGCTTTGCAGCGTTGACCTGTGTGGTCATATAGGTATCGGTGCCTGTGCAGGTCTGGGGATCGTAAACGGTGTCGCCTGCCCAGCCTTCACCGAACATGATGATGCGGCTGTCTATGCTGTCCATATCCTCGCGGATGAGGGTCATGGTCTCGCCGTCATGCACGCCCATGAGGTCGAAGCGGTAGCCGTCGATGTGATACTCTTCTGTCCAGTATCTGAGCATATCGCGCATATACTTGCGGTACATGGCGCGCTCGGAGGCGGTGTCGTTGCCGCAGCCGGACTGCTGGCTGTAGCCGCCGGCAGCGGTCATTCGATAGTAATACTCGGGTACGGAGTAGTTGAAGCAGGAGTCTACGGAATAGGTGTGGTTGTAAACAACGTCCATGATAACGCCGATGCCTGCGTCATGCAGAGCCTTGATCATAGCCTTTGCTTCTTTGATGCGGACGTTGCCGTCGTAGGGGTTGGTGGAATAGGAGCCCTCGGGAACGCCGTAGTTCTTGGGATCGTAGCCCCAGTTGAACTGGCTGTCGTCGCCTGCCTCGTTGATGGTGGCGAAATCATAGAAGGGGTTGATCTGAACATAGGTAACGCCGAGCTGCTTGAGGTAGTCGATACAGGTCGATACGGTGCCCTCGCCGTCCAGAGTCGTGCCGGTCTGTGTGAAAGCCATGAACTTACCGCGGTACGCGGGATCCACGCCGGAGTTCGGGTTATAGGAGAAGTCCTTGACCTGAACCTCCCAGACGATAGCGTCGGTCTGCTCGTCGGTGAAGACGTGAGTATCCTGATCCCAGCCCTCGGGGTTGGTCTTGTCGGATTTGAGGTTGACTACCATGGAGCGGTCGCCGTTCACGCCGACTGCATAGGAGTATACGTCCTGAGTCTCATGGGAAACCTCAGAGGTAGCCTCGTAGATGTGGTTGGGGTTGGTGATGGTGTAGGTGTAGTAGGTGTTGACGATGTCGCCGGAGACGGTGGTCGTCCATACGCCAGTCCAGTCAGAGCCGTCATACAGCTTCTCCATCTCGATGACGCCGAGATCCCGGTGGCCTTCCTCACGGTCGGAGCCGGTGGCATAGCGGTTGAGCTGTACCTCGGTGGCGAGAGGAGCCCATACCTTGAATGTGGTGGCCTCGGGCGTATAGATAGCGCCGAGTTCACCGTCGTAGGCATACTCCGAATCCAGAGCCATAGCCGCTACGCTGTAGGGGTTGTCGTTCTCCTCAGCGCCGGCGGAGAATACCGCTACGCTGAACATACCCACAACGAGAGATAAGGCTAAGATAAGGGATATGACCTTCTTTGTTGTTTTCATGCATTTTCCTCCTTTAAAGAAAATTAATTATTATATTGCAAATAATAACAACCGAATTATTCTTCGATGCTGATGCCTTTTATCTTGTCCTTCCTGCGCCTCTTTGAAGCGATCAGCGAAATTACTCCCACCGCGATACCGGCGAGCACCGCTCCGCCGATGATGAGGTAAGGCAGATAGGACTTAGCCCTCGGAGAATGATACAGCACCAGCACGTTGAGCTCTACCGGGGTGAACAGAGCGTTGCTGTTCGACTCTTCAAAATACTCGTATCCGTCAAAGTCGAGTATATCGAGCTCCAGCTCGTCGCCCTCTACGCCCATGTAGGACTTGACGTCGAGTATCTTGCCGTCGTCGGCGAGATATATGACGTTGGCTCGGCAGGTGTACTCGCCCTCTGCGGGCTGCTCCTCGGTCTTCTTATACCGGAAGATGACCTCGACCGGCTCCTTGGTGAATACTCCTGCGGCGTTCTCCGGCAGACTGTCGAGATCGAGCGAATAGCCCTTGACGCCGGGGATGGTCGGGGTATAGTAGGTCTGCCCTACCCTGTTGGTCATGACGACGGTGTTCGCGAGCTGCTTATCATCCGAGTCCATATAGCGGATGGTGACGGTGGAATAATCGCCCTGATAATACTCGCAGCTGACCTCGACAACATCATAAGCCTTTGAGAAGGTGCCGGTGAGCCCGGTCTTGGAGAGGATGTTGTAGTTGAAGAGCACATCCTTGGGCGTGGCTGCGGCATACTCCTCGCCCTTGCTGCCCTCGAGGCGCTCCTCGCAAACCACGCAGCCGGATTCTTTATCCTTGTAGCGAACATAGACGAGGCACTCGGGCTCGGTCTGCTCAATCGCTTCAAAGCCGTCTGCGTCAAGCAGGATAAAGGACGACGTAGGCGGTACGATGATGCTGCCGCTGACGTTATCTATCGCGCTTAGTCCGGCTCTGTCTTTATCCGCGACCACGACCCACTTGCCTACGGGCAGGGTCACCTTCGCGGATTTCTCGGTATCGCCGTTGAACACCAGCACCGCCGAAGCGGAGCCCTCGCCGGATATCGTATAGGCGATCGCGCTCTTGATATCGGTATCGAGATACTCAGCCTTGCCGGTTCTCAGCGCAGGCACAGACTTGCGTATCTGTATCAGACCCTTATAATAATCGGTCAGGGATGTGTAGACGTAACGCGACTTCCAGTCGATCTGGTTTATTTCTATAGAAGAAATATAGGAATTCTCGTCTCCCTGCTTTGTCCTGCCGAGCTCCTCGCCTGCGAGCATGAAGGGCATACCGCGCGAGGTGAGCACGATGGAGGCGGCGAGCTTGTTCATCGCGACGAGATCTTCACGCCGCTTGCCGTATCCGTCATCGCCGTACACCGAGTCGGTCAGCTTATCGTAAAGCGTAAGATTATCGTGACAGGATA
>ONPE01000006.1 GCA_900319615.1 uncultured Eubacteriales bacterium | reverse complement strand
CCGAGATCGCCGAACACATCGTTGACGCCGAAGTCCGAAGTGCCGACCACCTGCGATACGATGTCTTTGATCTTCTCTTCAAGCATATTCATCGGGGCGGCAGGCTGATCCTTTTTGTCGGCTTTAGCCTTTGCCTCGGGCTTGGGGAGAGCCTTTTTATTTACCTTCTGGTTCTGGTTGAGAGGTATACGGTCGATCTGCATCGTCACGGCAGGCACCATGTAAGCGGGCTTGTCGCGCTTGATGAAGTTACCCATAGCTTCGATATCGACGGGCTCGTCAGACACGACGTACGCGGCGATGAACTTGCCGCCGCCGGGCTCGTCGAACGCCTGCACGGTCGCGTCCTTGATACCGGGGAATTTGCGGATGACGCCCTCGACCTCGCTGAGCTCGATGCGGAAGCCGCGGATCTTGACCTGTCCGTCGTTCCTGCCGATGAAGTCGGTGTTGCCGTCGCAGAGGATACGCACGATATCGCCTGTGCGGTAGGCGTGCTCGTAGCCCTCTTCATCAGAGAAGGGGTTGCGGATGAACACCTCGGCGTTCTTCTCGGGGCGGTTGAGGTAGCCTCTGCCCACCTGATGACCGGCGACGATCAGCTCGCCCGGTACACCGAAGGGCACGCGGCGCATATTCTTATCCACGACATACTGCTTCATGTTGAACAGCGGCTTGCCTATGGGCACGCGGTCGTAGAGCTTCTTCACCGGATGCATATGCGTGAAGATGGTGCACTCGGTCGGGCCGTAGCCGTTGTACAGCTCAAAGCCGCGCGGCGGCTCGACGGGCACCAGCTTCTCACCCGCGGCGGAAAGATGGTGCGGATTGGTCGCGTCGGGGAACAGCTCGGCGTACTGTCTGCCGACCTGAGTGGTCATGAATGTATGAGTGATACCGTTTTCGGTAAAGTATTTGTTTATCTCGACGAGGTCGAGTCGGATGCTCTCGTCTATGATATGGAGCTGACCGCCGACGAGCAGGACGGGGTACATATCCAGCATATGGCAGTCGAAGCCGTAGCTCGCGTATGCGGAGGAACGGCTGGTCTCATCCATCTTATAGGTATTGATGTACCAGTTGCAGAAGCAGCAAAGGTTGTGGTGCTCCAGCATAACGCCCTTGGGCACGCCGGTGGATCCGGATGTATAGAGCATGATGAACAGATCGGAGGGGTCGGGGTTCTCAGCCATCTTCTCAGCATCCGGGAGCCCGGGGATCTCGTCTGTATAAAGGACGGGACCGTCATAGTTCGGGATCTTGTCCATCAGCTCTCTGTCGGCGATCAGATACTTAGCGTCGGCGTCCTGTATCATGAACTCGAGACGCTCGGAGGGATAGCTCGGGTCGAGCGGCTGATAACCGGCGCAAGCCTTGTGCACGCCGAGAGCGGCGATAGGCATATACTCGCAGCGGGGTATGAGCACTGAGACGGCATTGTTCTTCCCCACGCCCTTGCTTTTCAGGAAGGCGGCGATGTTCTCGGTGATGCGGTCGACCTCTTTGTAGGTGTAGGTGCGGTCAAGGTAGACCACCGCGATGTTTTCGGGAGTCTTCTCGACCTGACGGCGGAACATCGTGACGATATCGGTGATCTCGTAGTCGAACTCAAAGTGGTTTTCATCATCGAGCTTTTCGAGCTGAGCCTGAGTCAGCATATCTATCTCGCTCAGCTTATCCTTGCAGAGCAGCTCCGCAAGCACCTTGTCGAAGCTCTCGAGCATACCGGTAATTATACCGTCGTCGTAAAGATCCTGACGGTACAGGGTGTGGACGACAAAGCTGCCGCTGTTCTTCCTGATCGTCAGCTCAAAGCCGAACCTTGTGCTCTTGGTGGGCAGCAGGACAGCCTCGGCACGGCGGCCGCAGAAATCAAGGTTGAAGGACAGCTCGCTCTGATACGCGAACAGTATGCCGGGATTCACGAGATTGTCCGTGCACATATCCACGAAAGAATAGAGATTGTTCTTGCGGTTGAGGGTAACCTGACCGTCGAGCTTCTTCAAAAAAGCGTCTGCGTCGTCGTCCGTCGACAGATCGGCAAACACGGGATAGGTCTTGACGAACATACCGACGCTGTTATCGAGGCGCTCGTCTCTGCCGTTGTGTACGGTGGCGTACAGCACCTGATCGCTGCCGGTATACTTTGACAGCAGATATGAGAAAGCTCCGTTGAACACGGTGCTCTGTCTGACTCCGCGGCGCTGTGCAAACGCCTTGAGCGAGTCCGCGTCGATAGAGGTCAGGGGGTAGACCAGCTCCTTAGCTATCGGCTCGCGGTCGTTTTTATCGGTGAACAGGGACGAATCTACGTCGATACCGTCAAAGGTCTTTTGATAATACTCCTTTGCGGCTGCATATTCCTCCGAATCGAGGCGCTCGTTCTCTTCAAGGGCATAATCGTTGGCGGTGAAGGTCTCGCCGTCGATGCTTTCGCCGCTGTAGGCGCGGCTTATCTGATCGAGCAGTATACCGAGCGATACGCCGTCGAACAGGATATGGTGGATGTCAAAGAACAGCGTGACGCCGGAGGACGACTTGATGATATAGAAGCGGAAAAGGATATCGCTGTGGAGATCGAAGGGTCTGATCAGCGTATCGGTATCGAGCTCGTCCGACTCCAATACCGTGACCTTAACATCACAGTCGCGGATATACTTATAGGGCTCGCCCTTGTGGTCGATGGAAAAAGCAGTTTTAAGATACGGATGAGCGTTGACCGCTGCGATAACAGCTCCGCGCAGACGCTCGACGTCTGTATAGCTGCCCATAGAGATCTTGAACGGCAGATTGTACGCGGTGTCAAACGACGATATCTGCTGCGCAAAAATACCGTATTCTGATTTGGATAAAGGATATCTCTGCATTTATGTGCCGCCTTTCTGTTATTCTTCTATATTGAGCGCCTTGTTGAAGCCGGTAAGATCAATGACGCTTTTGACGTTCTTGCTGAGGCTCTTCAGGACCAGCCCGTCCTTCTTCTCCATCTCGCGGTGCGCCACGACGATCACGCGCAGACCGGCGGATGAAATGTAATCGACCTTTGAAAGGTCAAAGATCATCTTTTCACAGTTCTCGGCGTTATCTCTGAACGCCTGCTCGAGCTGAGGCGCCGTGTTCGTATCTATCCCGCCCTCTACGGTCAGGACGCATACATTATCGTTGACAGTCGAATTGATAATCAATTTAATTACCTTCTTTCTTTGAGATATGTTTGTTATTCATCATAACATAGTTGTACTATTTTATAGTACTATTTTATAAAGCAAGTTGTCAACAGAAAAGATAAAAATAGTGGTCGTTTTTGTGAAAAATATTCAATGTTTTTAAGATAAGCGCCTCACGGAGAAAAACCGTAGGTTTCATTTTGCTGATTAGCCGACGTTGACTTTTTAAATGCGCAGAGCCTGCGCGACGATCCCGATCCCCGCGCAAATGAAGAATAAAAATATGGCGATACCGCACGACTGATTCATACGATATCGCCTTTATCATAGATTTGTTATTCTACTATCAATTTCCCGATCTCTTCGGGAGTTTTCGTTTTATCGGCGTCAAGCTGTCGTCATCACATCAAAGGCGCGATCAGCTTAAGCAGAGAGCCCATGACCTTGTAGGACAGCTTCTCGTCCTTGATGGTTTTGAAGGTGACCCTGCCTTGATGGTTTTGAAGGTGACCCTGCGGCACTTTGACAGAGTATCCTGAAAATCCTTCTCGATATCGGAGATGCAGGCTGTTTTGTACATATAGGTCGCACACTCGAAGTGATGGTAAAGGCTGCGGTAGTCGAGATTGATGGTGCCGACCGTCGCCTTGCAGTCGTCGCTGACAAACACCTTCGCGTGGACGAAGCCGGGAGTGTACTCAAATATCTCGACGCCCGAGGACACCAGACTCTTGTAGTGGGATTTTGCGAGGGCGTAAGCCGTCTTTTTATCCGGTATGCCCGGCAGGATCAGCTTGACGTCTACTCCTCGCTCTGCGGCATATTTTATCGTGCCCTCAAGCTCGCCGTCGAGTATCAGGTACGGGGTCATTATATGTACGTAATCAGTCGCGCGGTTGATGATATCCATGTATACCGCCGAGCCGATCTTCTTGCTGTCAAGGGGATTGTCGGAGTACGGGATAACATAGCCGCTCGGATGCTGCGGAGAGGTGATATCATCGACCAGCCACTTATCGAACTGCGGCTCCTTCTCGTCTATGTTCCACATCTGCAGGAACATGAGCGTGAAGCTCTTCACCGCGCTGCCCTGCAGCATGACCGCGGTATCCTTCCAGTGACCGAAGCGCTCCTTGCGGTTGATGTACTCGTCAGCGAGATTCACGCCGCCGTTGAAGGCGACCTCGCCGTCTACGATCATGATCTTGCGGTGATCCCTGTAGTTGTAGTGTGAGGACACGATGGGCTTGATGGGCGAGAAAGCCTTTGCCTTTATCCCCTTCTCTTCAAGCAGCTTGAAGTAATCGGGAGGGATGGTTGATATCTCACACATACCATCGTACATCACGCGAACCTCTACACCCTGAGCCGCCTTAGCGACCAGTATCTCGAGTATCTTGCCCCACATATAGCCCTCTTCGAGGATGAAATACTCCATGAAGATGAATTTTTTTGCAGCTGCAAGCGCCTTAAGCATAGCCTCGAACTTATCCTCACCCAAGGGGAAATATGTGACCTCGGTGTTATTGTAAGCCGGGAAGCATCCGCTGCGGTTGAGGTATCTCACAAGATCGTCGGTGCCTGAGCCGTCCTTTTCAAGGGCGTCCGCAACCTCCTGCGACTGCGGTATGGCGCTTTTTGTATGGCGTATCAGCGAATTCTCCCTTTTCGCGAGCGTGCGGTATCCGAGATTAGCCTGTGTGAAAAGCAGGAAGATCGCGCCCGCTACCTGAAAGACCGCTATGACAAGCATCCAAGTCAGCTTGGCGCTGTAATCCATGCTGTTGTTGAACAGATAAAAGATCATCACCACGGTAAAGGCGATCAAAAACGCCGAGAAGAACGGCACGACACGATCAAGCCATCCGTAGACGAATACATACAGCAAAATCTGAAGGATCAGCAGCAGTACTATGACGGTAAACCTGCTGAAAACAAGGCTGAGCAAGCCTTTCTTCCTCGGGGGCGCCAGCCTGTAAACTTCTTCCATTTCATCTTCTCCTCTCGAAAACGGTCAGAAATCCGCCGTCTGTGTTACACGGATCATTATACACTCTCTTACGCAGTAAAGCAATAATAATTCCGCTGCTTTTCAGAGAAAAGGAAGAAGAACAGTAAACAAAGATTTGCCGGAGGAATATACGATCAACCCGATGTTTTTTTAAAATAGCTGTTGCGATGTTTTTCTCAGGAGCAAAGATCCTCCAGTATCCTTTTTAATTCTTTATCAGAATATACCGTGATACCTTGGGTCAATCTTACGCGGTCTGCCTTGGGGAGATCTGCCACCCTCGTATCGGTGTGCAAAACGGGCTCGGAGCCTCTGAACACCGCCACCTCTCCCCCGTCCTCACGTATCAGCCACGCGCCGCCGTCAGCCTCCTGCGCGGTACCCGGGTCGCCCACGTCGGGAGCCTTTGCAGGCGGAGCGATCGTAGAGATCAAAAGCAGATATAAGGCGAGTATCGCCGCCGTCACAGCCAGTATCCTCTTCAAATGCGTATCCATAACAGTTCACCTCATGCATATTATTCCCATTCTTTTATATAATATTCCTATTTTTCAAGTCTGTTTATTGTGAAAAATCTCTGTTATTTTGAAAAAAGTTATTTATTTTTTTCTCAAAAAGTGGTATAATTGCAATATATATTGTGTATTCGATTACAGTTATCTACTGTCGGCACGGTAAAGCGAGATACCCGACACGGATCGTCACGGGTTTTCCGGCACTTCGCTGCACGTAGCGACAGATAAGAATAATACTACAATCACCTTTTGTCAAAGTTGCAAAAGGCGGCATACAGGAGGTCAAAATGAGAAAGACCGACATCAGTAAATACACCGACAAGATCGACGTCAGTCCCAAGAAGCAATCGGGAGTCAAGGGCTTCTTCTCCGCTTTGGGACGCGCGCTGCTGACCATCTTGCTCATACTCGTGGTAGCGGGCGTGATCGTGGGTATCTCCGTAGGTCTGTATGTGCTCAACATCGCCAACGAGCCCACCGGCATCGACCTTAACGCGCGTTCGCTTAACCTGAGCTCGTTCATCTACGTCGAGAATCCCACCAGCGGCGAGTTTGAGGAGTATCAGACCCTCTACGGTACCGAGAACCGTATCTGGGTGGATATGTCCGAGATGCCCGAGGCTATGGGCAAGGCTATCGTAGCCATCGAGGACAAGCGCTTCTACGAGCACAACGGCGTCGACTGGTACCGTACCGGCTCGGCTGTTTACTCGCTGGTCACCGGCAGGAACAACTACGGCGGCTCCACTCTGACCCAGCAGCTCATCAAAAACATAACCGATGACAGTGAGGTCTCGCTCACCCGTAAGGTAAGGGAGATCTTCCGCGCCATGAATATCGAGAAGGAATACAGCAAGGACGATATCCTCGAGGCTTACCTGAACGTCGTAAACTTCGGCAACAACTGTCAGGGCGTCGAGTCCGCCTCACAGCTGTACTTCGACAAGCCCATCAAGGACTGCTCGATAGCCGAGTGCGCCGCGATAGCAGGCATCACACAGAACCCCTCGCGCTGGAACCCGCTGCTCTATCCCGAGAACAACAAGCTGCGCCGCGAGACCGTGCTCGACCAGATGTATGAGCAAAACATGATCACCACGGAAGAGTACAAGCAGGCGATGGAGGAATCGGAGAACATGACCTTCGTAGGCTGGGGCGATAACAGCGAGGATGAGGACGACGACTCCAACGTCAAGATACAGAACTGGTACATCGACCAGATGTACTACGACCTGTGCCGCGACCTCGCGAAGTACTATGACATAAGCGAAGACGCAGCCTCCCTCAAGCTGTACACAGAGGGTCTTAAGATATACTCAGCCATGGACCTCAAGACTCAGGAAATGATAGAGGAAGAGGCTCTCAAGGCGTTCGAAGGTTACGACTACGACCTGCAGACAGCCATGACCATGGTCGACTATGAGGGCAGGGTCATCGCCACCGTAGGCTCTTCCAAAGAGAAGGAAGGCAACCTCGACTGGGACCGCGCATCGCACTCCGTGCTGCAGCCCGGTTCCTCGATAAAGGCTATCATCCCCTACCCCATCGCTATCGAAGACGGCATATACTGCTACTCCTCGATGACAAAAGACCAGCCGATAGAGAAGTGGAAAGAAAACAGCTGGGGCGGCTTTACGGCAGGTCCTCCCAACGCATACGGAGAGTACTTCCAGTTCATGACCGTTCCCGAGGCTCTTGCCTGGTCGTCTAACGCTGCGGCGGTACAGACCATGGAGCTCATCGGCACCCAGCACGCATATGAATTCGCAACCGAGAATCTCGGCTTCAAGCACCTTGCAGAGGCCGACGCGAAGAACGTCGGCGCGCTCTCTCTGGGCGGTATGGAGGGCGGCGTCACCGTCCGCGAGATGGCCTCGGCTATGGAGTATATCGGCAACGGCGGACTCCACTATGAGCCGTACACCTACTACTATGTCACCGATCAGAACGACACCATCATCCTCGATAACCGCAACAACGTGCCGGTAGAGGCGTTCACGCCCGAGACCGCGTACAAGATGAACCGCGAGCTCAAGTACAACGTCATGACCTCCACCCATACAGCGTCGCACTACGCTGCGATACAGGGCTGGGATATCGCCGGCAAGACCGGTACCACCGACTATGACCGCGACCTGTGGTTCGTCGGAGCCTCGCCCTACTGCACCTTAGCGTGCTGGGTAGGCTACGACCAGCCCGACTCGGTATCGCCCAACAGCCTCGCGGCCGTCATCTGGCAGAAGGTCATGGCAAACTATCTGGCGAACAAATCCTTCAAAGAGTTCGAGGTGCCCGATTCCATCGTCACCGCGACCTACTGTAAGGGCTCCGGTCTGCTCGCAGCCTCCTACTGCACCAGCACCGCGACCGGCTACTATGATAAAAACGATATGCCTGCCTACTGCAACGGCATACACACCGCAGGCGTCTTAGGCGGCAGTTCCTCGTCACAGGCAGAGACTACGGCAGAGACCACGACCTCCGAGACCTACGACTATGATACGTCATCCTCCGGCACCTCGGAGACAACCTCTTCCGGCAGCGGTACTGACCCGAGTGGCCCGTCGTCAGGCTCTTCCGGCAGCGACTCTCAGGTCGACTCCACACCTGCTTCACAGGCAGATCCGGGCGGAGAACCGGTCTCTATGGTAGACGGAGAATAAAGGTACAGACCGATGCAGGCGCATAAGGCTCGTTGCGAAAACGCAAAGCTCCTGCGGCTATATAAAGCGAAAAAATGCGTCCTTTTCAACGACTATATATAAAGGAAGGTAGAACGATATGATTTCAGTTGCTCTCATGGGACACGGCGTTGTCGGCTCCGGCGTCGCCGAGATCCTGTACACACATAAGCAAAAGCTCTTTGCCGCCATTGGCGAAGAGATCGACCTCAAGCACATCCTCGACCTCAGAGAGTTCCCCGACTCGCCCTTTGCCGACCGCTTCACCAAAGACTTCAACGTCATCGCCGATGATATCGAGGTCAGGGTGGTCGTAGAGACGATGGGCGGTCTGCACCCTGCATACGAGTTCGTCAAGGAGTGCCTCAGCCGCGGCAAGAGCGTCGTCACCTCCAACAAGGAGCTGGTCGCTGCCTACGGCGCCGAGCTGCTCTCGATAGCTTCACAGCAGAGCGCGAACTTCCTCTTTGAGGCTTCGGTCGGCGGCGGAATCCCGATCATCCGACCCATCAACCAGTGCCTTGTAGCGAACAACGTCAGCGAGATCGCCGGCATCCTCAACGGCACCACAAACTTCATCCTCACCAAGATGTTCTATGAGGGCATGGGCTTTGACGAGGCGCTGAAGCTCGCTCAGGAGCTGGGCTACGCAGAGCGCAATCCCGAGGCTGACGTCGAAGGTCACGACGCGTGCCGCAAGATATGCATCCTCGCCTCTCTCGCTTTCGGCAAGCACATCTATCCCGACGCCGTACATACCGAGGGCATCACAAAGATAACCGCGGCTGACGTAGCATACGCAGAGAGCTGGGGCGGCGTGATCAAGCTGATCGGCTCTGTCAAGAAGCTCGGACGCGACTGCATAGACATCATCGTGGCTCCGATGTTCGTGCCCTCTCACAGCCAGCTGTCAAGCATAGACGACGTCTTCAACGGCATCATGGTAAGGGGCGACTGCACCGGCGACGTGGTATTCTACGGCAAGGGCGCAGGCAAGCTGCCCACCGCCTCCGCTGTAGTAGCAGACGTTGTGGACTGCATAAAGCACCTCAAGACGCGCAAGTATCTCTCGTGGGCTGACTCTGACAACAGCTCCGTGCTGCCCTATGAGCAGAGCGTGAGAGCGATGTATGTACGCGGCGTGGCAGACGATGCAGCCGCCGCATATGATGAAGCGAAGGCTGTCTTCGGCGAGATACACCGGCTCAGCAGAGAGAACGCTCCGCAGGGCGAGCTCGCCTTCATCACCGAGCCGATGGAATTCAGATGCTTTGAGAAACGCCTCGCCGAGGTCAAGAGCCTGAAGGCAGAGTCCGTTATCCGCATCGGAGACCTTTAATTTAGTTAGGAGTTAGGAATTAGGAGTTAGGAGTTAATGGAGGGCTGCGCCCTCACCCGATTTATAATTTCCGGTAAAGTTTGTATTCAAATTATACAAAACCAAAACGCGAAGCGTTTCCCGAAACTCCTCACTCCTCACTTCTCACTCCTAACTCAAATAATAATTTTGGGGGTATATGAAAACATGAGTTTGATCGTAATGAAGTTCGGCGGCACATCCGTTAAGGACGCCGAGCGCCTGCGCAACGTAGCCGGTATAGTCACCGACAGCTACAAGGCGGGCAACAGCGTGGTCGTGGTAGTATCCGCTCAGGGCGACACCACCGACGACCTTATCGAAAAGGCTGCCGAGATCACCTCGAAGCCTTCCAACCGCGAGATGGATATGCTGCTCGCCTCGGGTGAACAGATCTCCGCTTCTCTGCTTGCGATGTGCATCCAGGATATGGGTTATCCGGCGATATCTCTCACCGGATGGCAGGCAGGCTTCCTGACCACCTCGGCTCACACATCCGCGCGCATCCGCAGGGTCGAGGCAGACCGCATCCGCATCGAGACAGATCAGAAGAAGATCGTCGTTGTATGCGGCTTCCAAGGGATATCCAGATACGACGATATCACCACCCTCGGTCGCGGAGGCTCCGACACCAGCGCCGTGGCTATCGCCGCTGCCCTGCACGCCGACCTGTGCCAGATCTACACCGACGTTGAGGGCGTGTTCACTGCCGACCCGAGAAAGGTACCGAACGCGAAGAAGCTCGCCGAGATCTCTTACGACGAGATGCTTGAGCTCGCGACCTTAGGCGCTCAGGTGCTCAACAACCGTTCGGTAGAAATGGCTAAAAAATATAACATCGAGCTCGAGGTGCTCTCTTCCTACACAAGAGTCCCGGGTACTATCGTAAAGGAGAAGGTAAAAATGGAAAAAATGCTCATCAGCGGCGTCGCTAAGGACACCGACGTAGCCCGCTTATCTATCACTTGCATCCCCGACAAGCCCGGTATGGTCTTCAAGCTGTTCTCCAAGCTCGCTTCGAGGAACATCAACGTCGACGTTATCCTGCAGAGCGTAGGCCGCGGCGACACAAAGGACATCGCCTTCACCGTTGCACGCAACAAAGGCGCAGAGGCTAAAGAGGTATGCGAGAAGTTCGCCGACACCATCGGCGCGCAGGATGTGCTTTACGACGACAATATCGCCAAGGTTTCAATAGTCGGCGCAGGCATGGAGAGCCACGCAGGAGTTGCTGCAAAGATGTTCGAGGCGCTGTATGACAAGCAGATCAACATCCGCATGATCTCCACCTCAGAGATCAAGGTATCCGTCATCATCGACAAGGCTGACGCGGATAAGGCTGTAACCGCCATCCATGAGAAGTTCTTCCCCGACAACGACTGATACTTAAGACGCTGATTTTTGATCGGTACGGCGAAAAGGATTCAACAGCATACGTGAGCGAATCGTGCTGTATTGCGTTGATTTCCGCTTTCGATCAGTGTACGGAATGATACTTCGAATTAATAAAACAAAAAAAGAATCCCCGGGGTCGGCGTAAACCGAACCTCGGGGATTTTCTGTTATTCAATTATTGATTGTTGGAATCAATTTTGTTCATCGCGGAACCGATGAAGATCAGGGCGATAAGATCGCTCAGCGCTGTCACGAGGACAAGCACGCCGAGGATGACCCACATAGCCTCGGTAGTAGCAAAGGGATTGAAGGCGAAGATGATACCGATGATGATCGTGATAACGCCGGATAATACCGCAACGCCGGATATCGGGCTGAACCTGCGGAACGAAACGTACTCAAAGATCTTGAAGAATCCTTCGATGACCATGATGATGCCGATAGCAAGCGTAAAGCTGGACACGACCGAAAGAACAGAATCGGACGCTGCCGCGAAGAAGCCGCCGACAGCGACCATGATAAGACCGGCGATGATCGCCATGGTCTGTATGCCGCCTGTAGCTTTACCGAAAAGACCGAGAAGCAGCGTTATGATACCGCCAACGAGCGTCAGAGAACCAAAGACGATGAAGATCACCTTTGTGAAGCCCTCGCCGTTGGTTATCAGCATTACGCCGGCAAAGATCTCGAATAAGATCATCAGGATAGTAGGTAATAACCTCTTAAATGTTTGCATCTTAAATTATTTCCTCCTTTTTTAGTACTCCATACTGAGAAGTATGGTTTTTTCTTAACTTCATAGATCACTGCGCTTGGATATAATTCTCACGGCTCCCTATCAAACGTTGAGTAGTAATAAACCATTTGGATTTATATCTAACGGCTGCTTATAAAACATTATATAGTAAACCGTTTGGATATTATTCTCAGGGCTTCCTGTCAAACGTATATGAGTAAACCGTTTAGATATTATTCTCACGGTTCAATGTCAAGCGGCATGAACCGGCAGCCAAGGCAGTGATTGATTCATGCATAAAAAATACAGCGTTACGGATTGGCGTCAGGACACAAGTATCAAACGTTTGAGGATAAGCGGCATGAACTCGCAGCCAAGGCAGTGATTGATTCACGCATGAAAAAATACAGCATTACGGTATGGCGTATAAAGACGCGCGCGTCAAGACACGCGTGTCAGTCGGCTTCGTAACGGGCTTTGAAGATGTCGAAAACCTTTTGCAAGGTATCTTCGTCGTCGATGCCGATGTAGTTCTCGGTCTCGTCGTCGACCGATTCTATACGCAGGATCAAAACCTCGTTCTGCTCCTCATCCTCTACGGGCAGCAGGATGATGTACTCCTCGCCTTCGTACTCTACAACGTCGAGGAACTCGAAGTCCTTTTCCTCGCCTAAATCATCCTCGAGGGTGATTATCTCGGGCTCGTACTCTTCAGCAAAATCTTCGTTGTTAAGCATAGCTTTACCTCCTTTACAAAACTGGTACTATTGTACACCTAAACGCGGCAAAAAGCAAGTTTTTAATACACTATACCGCGTTATGATCTGATAATATCAAACGCTTTTGCGAAATAACAATCCGACGCCTCTCGCTAAATACTATAGTCCGATAAAGCTATGCGGAATTGATCCCTGAAATCTGATCAAATCTTTTTATATAAGGAGACAAAAATCCCGCCGAGAAAACTCAGCGGGATCTAATGTTATGCAGCTATAATTCTTTGAAAGAAATTACTCGTTGATAGCGATAACAGCGCCGGAACCGACAGTACGGCCGCCCTCACGGATAGCGAAACGCAGACCAACCTCGATAGCGATGGGGGTGATGAGCTCAACGTCCATCTCAACGTTATCGCCGGGCATGCACATCTCTACGCCCTCGGGGAGAGAGATGGTGCCGGTAACGTCAGTTGTTCTGAAATAGAACTGGGGACGATAGTTGTTGAAGAAGGGAGTATGACGGCCGCCCTCGTCCTTAGTCAGAACGTAAACCTGACCGCGGAACTTTGTGTGGGGGTGGATTGTGCCGGGCTTAGCAAGAACCTGACCTCTCTCGATCTCGGTTCTCTGAACGCCACGGAGCAGAACGCCAACGTTATCGCCAGCCTCAGCATAGTCCAGAGTCTTTCTGAACATCTCAAGACCGGTAACAACAACAGTTCTCTTCTCTTCTGTGAGACCGACGATCTCGACGGACTCGGAGGTGCGGATCTGACCTCTCTCAACACGGCCTGTAGCAACAGTACCGCGGCCTGTGATGGTGAAGACGTCCTCAACAGGCATCAGGAAGGGCAGGTCAGCCTTACGCTCGGGGGTGGGGATGAACTCGTCAACAGCGTCCATCAGCTCGTGGATGCAAGCATACTCGGGAGCGTTGGGGTCTGTGGAAGAAGAGGTCAGAGCAAGATAAGCAGAACCCTTGATGATGGGTGTGTCGTCGCCCGGGAACTCGTACTCGTTCAGCAGGTCACGGATCTCCATCTCAACCAGCTCGAGGAGCTCGGGATCGTCAACCTGGTCGGTCTTGTTCATGAATACAACGATATAGGGAACGCCAACCTGACGGGAGAGCAGGATGTGCTCACGGGTCTGGGGCATGGGGCCGTCTGCAGCGGAAACAACGAGGATAGCGCCGTCCATCTGAGCAGCACCGGTGATCATGTTCTTAACGTAGTCGGCATGGCCGGGGCAGTCAACGTGAGCATAGTGACGCTTAGCGGTCTCGTACTCAACGTGAGCGGTGTTGATTGTGATACCACGCTCGCGCTCCTCGGGAGCCTTATCGATGTTAGCGTAGTCTACGAAATCAGCAGCGCCGCCAAAGTTCAGAACCTTGGTGATAGCAGCGGTCAGAGTTGTCTTACCATGGTCAACGTGGCCGATGGTACCGATGTTTACATGCGGTTTATTTCTTTCAAACTTTTGTCTTGCCATTGGAAAATTACCTCCTGAAATTAGTAAATGAAATTACCGAATATGGTTATTTTATCAATTCTTCTCGAGAATTGCAATAGCTTTTTGCAAATTTCCACAATAAATAGTGCTTTATTTTGATAAAACTGCTATCCGTTGTGTCATCTGCTTTTATAAATCGTCATTGCGAACCCTGAAAGGGGTGTGGCAATCTCAACCGATCAAAGAAAGCATCTGCTTCTTTTTGTGGGATTCCCACGTCGCTGACTGCGTCAGCTCCTCGGAATGACAGCGGTAAATCAGTCCTTCTTGGATCTTTCGGACATGATCTCTTCCCCAACGTTCTTCGGGACCTCTGCGTGATGCGAGGGCTCCATGACGTAGTTGCCGCGACCCTGAGTCTTACTGCGCAGGTCGGTAGCGTAACCGAACATATTGGAGAGCGGAACGTCTGCGATGATCCTTGCTACGCCGTCGGAGATCTCCTGATCCTTAACGGCGCCGCGGCGTGCGTTGAAGTCGCCGAATACTGTACCTGCGTACTCTTCGGGGACGGTGACGCTGACCTTCATGATCGGCTCGAGCAGGACGGGATCAGCCTTCTTCATAGCCTCCTTGAAGGCCATGGAACCGGCGATCTTGAACGCCATCTCGGAGGAGTCGACCTCATGATAGGAACCGTCGAATACCTCGCACTTGACGTCTACGACGTTGTAGCCTGCGAGTACGCCGCTGAGCATAGCGCCCTGGATACCCTGATCTACTGCGGGGATATATTCCTTCGGGATCGCGCCGCCGACTACGGAGTTGACGAACTCGTAGCCGTTGCCGGGATTCGGGAAGATACGCATCTTGACGTGACCGTACTGGCCCTTACCGCCGGACTGACGCGCGTACTTCTGATCGACCTCTGCCTCGCGGCGGATGGTCTCCTTATAAGCGACCTGGGGCTTACCGATGTTAGCCTCGACCTTGAACTCACGGAGCAGTCTGTCGACGATGATCTCCAGATGGAGCTCGCCCATACCGGCGATGATGGTCTGGCCTGTCTCTTCATCGGTGTATGCCTTGAAGGTGGGGTCTTCTTCAGCGAGCTTGGCGAGGGCGATACCCATCTTCTCCTGACCTGCTTTGGTCTTGGGCTCGATGGCGACCTTGATAACGGGCTCCGGGAACTCCATGCTCTCGAGAATTACGGGATGATCCTCGTCGCAGAGTGTGTCACCGGTGGTGGTGTTCTTCAGACCTACGGCTGCGGCGATATCGCCGGAGTAGCAGACGTCGATGTCCTTACGGTCATTGGCGTGCATCTGAAGGATACGACCGATACGCTCGTTCTTGCCCTTGGTGGAGTTGAATACCGCAGTACCCTTCTCTACCTTACCGGAGTAAACGCGGAAGAAGCAGAGCTTACCGACATAGGGGTCGGTAGCGATCTTGAAAGCGAGAGCAGAGAACGGCTCGTCATCGCTGGCGTGACGCTCGCACTCTTCGCCTGTCTCTACATCCTCGCCCTTGATAGCGGGGATATCGGTGGGAGCCGGCATATAGTCGACGATGGCGTCGAGCAGCTTCTGCACGCCCTTGTTGCGGTAAGAAGTACCGCAGCAAACGGGAACCATCTCGTTGGCGATGGTAGCCTTACGGATAGCAGCCTTGATCTCGTCGATGGTGAGCTCTTCACCTGCAAAGTATTTTTCCATAAGCTCGTCGGAGGTCTCGGCGACGGACTCGATGAGAGCGTCGTGATACTCCTGAGCCTTTTCCTTCATATCCTCGGGGATCGGGATGATCTCGCGCTTCTCGCCGTTGGGACCTGTGTAGGTCTCGGCGGTCATCTCAACGAGGTCTACGATACCGGTAAAGGTATCTTCAAAGCCGATCGGCAGCTGGATCGGGACGGCGTTACACTTGAGCCTGTCCTTCATCATCTGCAGGACATGATAGAAATCTGCGCCCGTGATGTCCATCTTGTTGACGTAAACCATACGCGGGACCTTGTAGTTGTCCGCCTGGCGCCAAACTGTCTCGGACTGGGGCTCGACGCCGCCCTTTGCGCAGAGAACGGTTACGGAACCGTCGAGAACACGCAGGGAACGCTCGACCTCAACAGTGAAGTCGACGTGTCCGGGGGTGTCGATTATATTGATGCGGTTATCCTTCCAGAAACAGGTGGTAGCAGCGGAGGTGATGGTGATACCTCTCTCCTTCTCCTGTTCCATCCAGTCCATCGTCGAGGCGCCGTCGTGGGTCTCGCCGATCTTGTGGTTGATACCTGTATAGTAAAGGATACGCTCTGTTGTGGTTGTCTTACCGGCGTCGATGTGAGCCATGATGCCGATGTTCCTTGTCATTTCAAGTGATACCTGCCTGGGCATAATATCCTCCTTCAATGTGTCGAATGATATCAATATCACTCTTCATCTAAAATCATATACCTTAGTACGGTTAACGGATAACGGTGAACGGTTAAGGAAAACGCTTCGCGTTTCGAATCTTTATAAAACGGGTGCGGGTGTCCCGCCATTCACCGTTCTCTGTTCTCTGTTCACCGTTCTATGATAATCAAGCGGCTAAGCGCCGATTACCAGGAATAATGAGCGAAAGCCTTGTTGGCCTCTGCCATCTTGTGGGTGTCCTCACGCTTCTTGAACGCGCCGCCTGCGCCGTTCACTGCGTCGAGGATCTCTCCGGCGAGTCTCTCCTTCATGGTTCTCTCGGAGCGGGCTCTGGAGTAGCTTGTGAGCCAACGAAGGCCGAGAGTCTGCTTTCTTGCTTCTCTGACCTTGATCGGAACCTGGTAGGTAGCACCGCCGACACGGCGAGCCTTGACCTCCAGCTCAGGCATCACGTTCTCCATAGCGTTCTCGAAAACCTCGAGAGCATCCTTACCGGTCTTATCTGCGATAATATCGAATGCGCCGTAGACGATCTTCTGGGCTACGCCCTTCTTGCCGTCGAGCATGATATTGTTGATAAGGCGGGTAACGAGCTTGGAGTTATAAACCGGATCCGGCAAAACATCACGTTTTGCGATCTGACCTCTTCTGGGCATCTTTACTTCCCTCCTTCACAATAAATGAGAAATCACTGGTACTCGAAAGTGACAAACTCCCGTAGTGCCGCAGAGAGGACAGATACATATATCCTAAGCTCTGCAACAATACAGAACAAGAAATCTAAAAGATTCTTTGAGTCGTCAATTCCTTACTTTTTCTTCGGACGCTTTGCGCCGTACTTTGATCTGGCCTGCATACGGCCGTTAACACCCTGTGTATCGAGCGTACCGCGGATGATGTGGTAACGCACACCGGGTAAGTCCTTGACACGACCGCCGCGGATAAGAACAACGGAGTGCTCCTGCAGGTTATGGCCGACGCCCGGGATATAGGAACTGACCTCGATACCGTTAGAGAGACGTACTCTTGCGATCTTACGCAGTGCGGAGTTCGGCTTCTTGGGGGTCGCGGTCTTTACGGCGGTGCATACGCCGCGCTTCTGAGGAGAAGTCTGATCGATAGCACGATTCTTCTGAGAGTTCCAGCCCTTCAAAAGTGCGGGAGCCTTCGCCTTCTTCTCGGAGACCTGTCTGCCCTTGCGGACTAACTGATTAAAGGTTGGCATGTTTTTCCTCCTTTCAAAGAATAATAAAGAATTGAACCGTAAATCCGAAGATTTACATTTTATGAAAAACGCCTGTCTGTTGACAAGTGTTTAACACACTAAAGCAGTGATGGTCAAAACATACTAAAAACTCGCATGAAACCTGAGCTTTTTACACGCTTTGACGGTGGTTTTGCATCTTTCGGACGCAGTCTTCCACAATTAGGTATCATACCATAAAGCGAGTGGTTTTGTCAATGTTTTTTTGACCTGACTCGCCTTTTTCTTTGGAGTAAGGTCGGGTCTTGATGTACCGGAGCGTTTTCTTCAATACTCTCCGAGCTTATACAGACAAAAGTACAGACAGCCGCGCAGGCGACTGTCTGTCAGATCAAGATAAGCAGATCATTGTTTATACGCGGCAAAGCCACGGCGAGTTCGTAATACCTTCAATAACGAATGAGATGATATCCACCGTCAAAACCGGGTCGGTTTACCTTTTTAACAAACCGAATGTTGCGATGCGGTAATATACCTTATAGTTGAAGTCCTGCGGCGGAGCATTTCGGAAAGGCACCGCAGGGCTCTCCGTGAATGAAGTCGCCAGTTTGTTTTGTATCTGTTCATTTATCGCCGGAGATAAATACTCTTTTACGATCACGATGTTGCTGTTGTCGATCTGTTCGAGCAGCTTTTGCGAGAACCATGTGTCCGCCGACTGGAAATTATCCGAGTCCTGTCCGAATACAGGCCCCTGCGGAGAATGCTTTGTCGAGCCGATGAAGACATCCTCTCCGTTGAAGCCGATAAACTGATAGCGATCCTCACCGTAAAAATCCAGCAGCTCATCGACATATGCCGCCTTTTCGGTCAGGGCTTTGTACTTTACGGTATAATCTCCCCAGTATTTGCAGCCGATGAAGGGTATGACCGACACCAATACAGCGCCCCAAAGCAAGAACATCGCTGCGCTCACGGCTATCTTTTTCGGCAGCAGCTCACACAGCGCCTCCCCGCCGCAGATCAAAAACGCACAGTAAACGGGTACGGCAAAAATGAAATGATGCGAATAATAATATCTTGCCACTCCTACGCTGAAAATCGCTGCAGCGAGGGCTGCGGCAACCTTGAATACGTGGAACAGAATAGCCGGTAAGCTCTTCTTCTTTATGATCACACTTACAAGCGCCAGAACGGCGAACAGAATAAGAAGGATCAACAGCCATACGCTGAATTGCTTTACATTATCAAATATACGCTGCGGCTCGAACGCCTTGACCGTCGTCGTTCTTGAGCCGGATATCCTTGTTTCAAACATACGCTTGCAGTAAATGGAGAAGTACGGTACAAGCACGCCGCCTGCGGCAAGTCCGATGACCGCGATGATACCGCCGCCGACACAGGGGATCACCAGATTCTTGAGAAGATCCTTGAAGTTGTCAACAAACAGCAGAGCGCCGAACACCGCGCCCAAAAGGAAGGGCTCCTTGAGCATCACGGCGCAGCATATCGCCAGCGAAGCAAGCACCGTAAGGATGATCCTTTCCTTCTTCGTTTGCGAACGTCCCAGCTTGTACACCAGACAGATGAACAGTACCGAGAACGCGGCGCCGATAGCTTCGACCTGAAACGCGCCGGAACGCATCTCGGTATAGACCGCGAGGAAAATGCAGCTTAAGAACACCGTCAAAACAACTGCGGCTTTCCTGAGTGTATCTATATTCTCGTCTTTTCTGTACCGATCAAGCAGAGCCAAAGCGGGAACAAAGGCGATAAGCATTACCGAGATGATGCTTACGATGTTGCACAGGATCGTTTCACCTGTAACGGCGAAAGACAGCGCCGAGATAAGGAAAACACCCACGGGCTTATTCTCATACATCTCCAGATACGGCTTCAATCCGTTCAGAATACCCCTGCCGACCGTCCAGTAAAGCGGCGAGTCTGCGGTATAAGCGTGTTTCAGCTCGTAAGAAAAGACGTCTTTAAATATGAGAAAGGCTATAACAAGCGTCGCTAAGAGAAAAGCAGCCGATATCAATACGACAATCAGCTTTTTCTTCTTTTGAGAGGCGTCAGGCTTGGTTATGTCATTTGTTTTTTGCTGCATAGCATTTTCCTCCGCGCAATAACAAAAAATCGCATCATCCGGCAGATGACGTTCAATAGTAATTAATATATCATATCAGTCTGCGTTTTGCAATCGGTTTTTGATTATATCAAGCCCTGCAACTAAAAGCGAATTAGTAACTTTGTTAAAAAAATAACAATATTACCTTATTAGTTACAAAAAATTCGAAATTCTTTGTATCATATGCAAATTGAAACCGCCGGCGGCATATGCTATACTTACTTGTGTTGAATATTCCTATCTTAAGGAGGAATCCATATGGATAATGTAAAATATCCGGTCGACAGCGTAGAAGCGCTGGAACGGAAGATAAGCGAAGTTCGGAAGGCTCAGGAGCTCTTCTCGACCTACACTCAGGAGCAGGTGGACGCCATCTTCAAGGCTGCCGCCCTCGCAGCCAACAAGGCGCGCCTCACCCTCGCGAAGGACGCTGTAGCCGAGACCGGCATGGGCGTGGTCGAGGACAAGGTCATCAAGAACAACTACGCCTCCGAGTACATCTACAACGCCTACAAGGACACCGTGACCTGCGGCGTCATCGAGGAGGATGAGGCGGCAGGCATCGTGAGGGTCGCGGAGCCGATCGGCGTCGTGGCGGCGGTCATCCCGACCACCAACCCCACCTCTACCGCGATATTCAAGTGCCTGCTGACGCTCAAAACGCGCAACGGCATCATCATCTCCCCTCACCCGAGGGCGAAGAACAGCACCATCGACGCGGCTAAGATCGTCCTCGAGGCTGCTGTAAAGGCAGGCGCTCCCGAAAATATCATCGCATGGATAGACGTACCCTCCCTCGATATGACGAACACCCTCATGAAGGAGGCTGACATCATCCTCGCTACCGGCGGCCCCGGCATGGTAAAGGCCGCCTACTCCTCCGGCAAGCCGGCGTTAGGCGTCGGCGCAGGCAACACGCCTGCCATCATCGACGAGAGCGCCGATATCGTTCTTGCGGTCAACTCTATCATCCACAGCAAGACCTTCGACAACGGCATGATCTGCGCGTCCGAACAGAGCGTGCACGTGCCTGCCTCTATATATGATAAGGTTAAGCTGGAGTTCAAATACCGCGGCTGC
>ONPE01000073.1 GCA_900319615.1 uncultured Eubacteriales bacterium | reverse complement strand
GACGGGCTCTCCTTTTGTCCGCTTTTCAGCCATAGGATGAACACGCTGTATATTCCGCCCGTCAAAAAGTATGATCTGTAGATATCGCTGGTATCTTTTTGGTGATTGGCGATGTCTTTCTCGAGCTGCTCTTTGACAAAATCGTAAAAAAGACCGGAATCATACATGGCAAGATATGCTTCTCTGTACTGTTCCAGATATGTGAAAAGGTCGATAAGAAATTCTCTGCTGACGTTGTTGAAGTCAAAATCTTTTCCGACCAGATATCTGCGCGATACCGTTTCGAACCACTTTCTCAGGATATCGTCCTTGGTCTTGAAGCTGCGGTAAAAGGACATCCTCGTCACCCCGGCCTTTTCGCATATCTCCGTTACGGTGATATCCTTATAGTTCTTTTGCTTCATAAGTATCAGAAGAGCGTCTGTGATATAATCCGCTGCAAAGGATTCGCGTTTGGTTTTCATGTTACAATCACCGTCCGTATGTCACTTTTAGAGTTTAAAGTATTGATTTTTAATAATATGTATGATACAATTGTAACATCAATTATAACAGTACTTATTTGATATTGCAAGAACATTCGAAATCTTCGCAGATTTGTTGATAAGAGAAGGCATTTTTTATCAATAATCTCTTAACTTTTCGCAAGCTCATTGATCAGGCTGCCGCCGCGTATTCCTTTTTGTTCCTTTCTGCTGATACGGACGGCTTATAGAGTCCCGCCCGGTCGATGGGCTTGCTCCCTTTTATAAGGCGTTATTATCTTATTCGGGTGTGCGGATCGCGCGGCGCCGCAATAAAAAACAGGTCAGGCGTGACGGCGTGTCATACCTGACCTTTATCGTTTGTCCCGAATTTTTCGGGGATGATTTTGTAATACTATATAAAATAGTCATTGCGAGGGGCGCAAAGGTTAAGATTGAGATTGCAACGTTGGAACCATGCTCCTCCTCGCAACGAGAATCTGAAATGCGCCCCGTGGCAATCTCAACCTATATAAAATGTCCGGTGGAAACTTTAGTGATTGCACCGGGGAAGGTTATTGCCGTTTAATATGATGCAGGATCACAGCACCAGCTCATACAGGTCGAACAGCGGGATGAAGTCGATATTCTTGAGCAGATCCTTCCTCCCCGCGTAGGTAAAGCCGTATTTCGCGTACAGCTTTTTCGCAGGTATATTGCCGGGCACAACGTCGAGGCGGATCGCCTTGTAGCCGCCCCTGCGTGCGATATCTATGCACCTCTCGACCATGAAGCCGCCTATGCCGCGCTGCCCCTTATCGGGGTCGACGGCGAGCACATGGATGATGAGGAATTCGCCCCTCTCGAGGTCGACGCTCCACTCGCCTGCCTCGTAGAAGCCCTCGGGGTCTTCGCTCAGCACAAGCGCGCCCACAGCCTCGCCGTTATCGAGGCAAACGTACTGGGTGCCGTTTTCTATAGCCTTCCTCACGCCCTTGTCGCTGGGGTGACCGGGGTTCCATTTGGGATAGTTGACGGTCGATTCCAGATACTCGATCGACCTGTGGTAGAGCTCTGTCACCGCCTCACGGTGACTGTCATCACATTTTATCAGTTCCATAGCCGGTTCTCCTTGTGATTTTATACTAAACTCTGACTGAAAAATCTACAATCTATCGCGTCAAATGTTTTAATCTGAGTTTAGCATTAGATGCTGCTATGATACACTATCCTCTTTTGTTTGTAAAGATATAAATAGGTATAGAAATATCGCGATGACCGTGCTATAATAATGTTAAAAGACAATTACGGAGGTCATCATTATGTTAGCTGTCGGCACACTCGCGCCCGAATTCACCCTCCCCGACCAGAACGGCGAGGAGATATCGCTCTCTGATTATCGCGGTCAAAGGGTCATCCTCTACTTCTATCCCAAGGACATGACCTCGGGCTGCACCAAGCAGGCGTGCGCCTTCTCGGAGCTGTATCCTCAGTTCCGCGAGAAGGGGGCAGTCGTCCTCGGCGTGAGCAAGGACACCGTCGCCTCGCACAAGCGCTTTGAAGAGAAGCACGGGCTGCCGTTCACCCTGCTCTCGGACGTCGAGAAAGAGGTCATCCAAGCCTACGACGTCTGGAAGGAGAAGAAGCTCTACGGCAAGGTCAGCATGGGCGTCGTCCGCACCACCTACCTCATCGACGAGAACGGCGTCATCGTCAAAGCCTTCGACAAGGTCAAGGCGGCAGACAACCCTGCGCAGATGCTCGCCGAGCTTTGACGCGCGCGTCTTTATACACCATACCGTTATGTTTGATATCGTCAAGTGTTTGATAGATCACAGCGTTTTATAGTTAGGAATTAGGAGTTAGGAGTTAGGAGTTGATGGAGGGCTACGCCCACACCCGGTTTTTTAGTACACCATACTGTTCTGTTTGATGGTATTAAAAGTGAGATAGATCACTACGTCTGGATATAATATCGACCGTTCACTCTGCAACGTTAAATAGAGAGTTGTAGGGTACGGCGCTTGGACACGCGTGTCCGACGTACCGAAACTTTTCCTTAATATGTCGTTTATATGCGTAGCAACTGCGACCAATCGCTGTGCGAATGACGCTGCGCGTCCGGTACGTCATAAATGCCGTACCCTACCACTCTCACTGAAACGTCGCATAGAATCTTTCAAAGCCTCCCTTTCCTAAGGGGACACGTGTGTCACGGTGGCAACAAACGCAAGCGACGTTGACGGAAGGTTGCCGATTCACCATGCAACGTCAGACAGAGTATTGCGCATCCGGCTGCGGCAGGCTCGACCGCAAAAATGTTTCTTATCAAAATCCCCTTTTTCGCAAAAAAATGTTGCATTTGTATATTTATTTATTGTATTATTATATCATGATCCGACAACAAAACGTGATATAATAAAATCAGATAAACGAATTCAAAAAAGGAGGAAAGCAAATGAATTCAACTATCAAAAAAACATTCTCAAGGACGGTCGCCGTGTGTTTGGCTTTGGCGATCCTTCTGACCACAGCTATAGCGTCGGGCGCTGTAGCTCGTCAGACGACCCTCTCAGGCGACACCGTCACCAGGATCTCCAACCCCGACGGCAAGCCCGGCGAAGCCGACGGTCTGATCGGCGACCGCGAGATCGGCTACGGCTGGAGCATGGCTGAGCGCGACGGCTGGCTGTATATCGGCGGCTGGCGCAACACCGTAGGCGCAGTCATCAAGGCGTATCTGGAGCCTGCGGTACTCGCCTCGGGTCAGATGGACAAGGAGACCATGTGGAAGCTGGTCGACGTCATCACCAACGGCGAGATACCCTATCCCGACAACCCGAACGCCGGTGTGCTGGTCAAGATGAACCGCGAGAACCCCGGTGAGTTCGAGGTCATCGCAGAGATGAAGGATCCCTTCCGCCATGTAGCAAAATACGGCAACGACCTCTATTTTGCAACCTACATCGGCGCCTCCGGCAACGAGCCCAAGATCTACAAGCTGGACGAGAACGACGAGCTGACCGAGGTATACTCCACAAAGCAGGGCTCGAGCATGAGAGCCAACTGCATCTACCGCGACAAGCTCTATTTTGCCGGCACACAGGCAGACGAGCCGCTGAAAGCCGGCGAGACCGTCAAGCTGGCTGTCATCGAGAGAAACGAAGCAGGCGACGGCTGGAACACCGTAGCCGACTACCGCGATTTCGCCTACATCACCGAGGCAGGCTTACAGGGCAACTACGGCGATGATTCGTTTGTCGCCGCCACCGCCGGCAGCCCCTTCTGGGATATGACGGCTTATCACGATGAGATCTACGCCACCATCCCCAATATGCTCGGCTATATCGTGTTCAAGGGTCACCCCGCCCGCGACGGCGAGGAGGCAAACGACTACGGCTGGGTATGGCAGGAGGTCATCGGCAGAGGTAAGGACAGCCCCAATAATCAGGGTCTCTCTCCCACAGACAAGCTCGGCTTCACCGATTCCGACAGCTACGCCCTCGGCTATCTCTCCGTAGTAGGCGCGCTGGGAGTTTTCGACGACAAGCTCTATACATATGATATAGACCACACTATCTCCGCAGAGCTCGCAGGTATACAGGGTATGCTGAAGATGGTGACCTCACCCGAGAGCACCGACTTCTCCAAGTACCTTGCTCCGCTGATCTCTACCACAGGTCACGCCCAGACCCTCTCGGTGATGGATCCCGAGACAGGCAAGTTCTCCGAGGTCAAGGGCTTCACCGAGCTCACCAAGGACACAACCAACGAATATGTCTGGAAGCACGGCGAATATAACGGCGAGTTTTATATCGGCACCATGGATTCCAAGGTCATCTACAACTATCTGACCAGGATCACCGGCGGCAGCCTCGCCGAGATGACTCCGGCTGAGCGCAAGCATCAGTTCGAGAGCCTCAACGCCTTCTGGAAGAAGCTGATAGATAACGAGGTCTCCAAGCAGGAGATCGACGAGTATGCCGAGGAGGCTGCTCAGGAGCAGACCGGCGGCGAGGACGGAAAGATCGTCATCGACACTCAGGCTAATATCAGGAAGTTCCTCGAGCATCTGAAGAACATGGAAGAGCGCGAGCGCTTGGCATTCTTCGCCATGACCTACCTGACCTCCAGAAACATCCTCAACGAAAGCACCGAGGCTGTATGTGACGACGTCAACGCGATGATGGCTGCTCTCAGCGAGCTCGACTTCACCGACAAAGCCGCAGTCAAGGCGTTCACCGAAGAGTACCGTCCCGTAGTCGCCGAGGCAGCCGTGGCTATCGCCGGTATCGCAAAGGATATCAAGGAAGAGCCCGAGCTGTATTGCCTGACCGATGAAGAGGCTGCAGAGCTCTCCGGCATCCTCAGCGACGCCGCGGATACCGTCAGGACGCTGTTCCTCGATGACTTCTCCTATGAGCTCGCAAAGCACGACGACATCTGGAAGGCGTTCGCCCTCTACATGACGATCAGCAGCAGAGTAGCCAAGGATACGCAGGGCTTTGACATCTTCAAGACCGCCGACGGCGAGAAATGGGAGGTCGTCACACGCGACGGCTTCGGCGACAAGTTCAACTACGGCGCGCTCCGTTTCGTCACCACCGACGAGGGTATGTACATCACCACGGCTAACCCCTTCTACGGCACACAGCTATATCTGCTCTCTAACGACAAGGGCGAGCAGGAAGAGATCGTGCCCGGCGATGCAGACGGCGACGGCGATGTTACCATCATCGACGCTACCTTTGTCCAGTATCATCTCGCGAGCATCAAGATCTTCGCGATCTTTGAGAGAGCCGCCGACGCTGACGGAGACAAGGTCGTGACCTCCGTTGACGTTACGCTGATCCAGAGATGGATCGCAAGGCTGATCTTTGTAAAGTAAGCAGAATATATCAATAATATCAAACATCCGGGCGGAGCTGATATCGGCTTCGCCCGATTTTTGCGTTTATACTAAAGCCTGATCAAATCCTTTTATCAAGGATTAGTATTAATGACGATTTGACAAAGCTCCTCCGACAATTCGTAAACCTGAACAATGCCGAAAAACTTCGTACAATTTGTGAATAAACATTCAAAAACAGATTGAAAAATTGTACAAGATGTGCTATAATTAAACATCCATGATTATCGTTACCTATGTTTGAAAACCTTTTCATATATTCATATTGTATCCTGCACCCCTGTGACAAGGGATACGAAACGGAGGTAAGTTATGAGGTTATTAAAGAAGCCGGTGAGTTTGCTGTTATCTTTGATAATGATACTCAGCGTATTCACCATCATCCCCGCGACATCTGCTTCGGCTGAGAGCGCGCAGATATTTGTGCGCAAATGGGTCGAAGCGGTAAACGTGACCGGTGACTATTTCAGCTTCACCGATCTTTACGCAAATTTCATCATATGCCGCGTGAATCCGGATTTCGATGAAACCAACTTTAACGTAGATGATACGTCCAACGTCTATAACCGCACGGGTGATATCACGCTTGGCAACTATAACGAGATAAGGCTCAATGATTGGAATGACGGCTACGGTCATCTTAACTTTTACACGGCAACGAACGGACCGGCGCAGGGCGACGGAAAAATCTACCTGTCTACCAACGGTGACAATATCAACTTCAACACCGACGGCGTAAAATGGTACGCTTATACGTGGGAGACCTTCACTGCCGACAGCGTAGATGCTGAAGCGCCTCATTATGACGCGACTGAGCAGCAGCCTTATATCAACGGCGTCAAGCAGCACTATGAAGCAGGCGAAAGAAAGTTCGTCGCAACCGACGGAAATCAGAACTTCAAGCAGGTCAGCGACAACGAGCTCGCTGTGCCTTACTTTGAGTTTGAAAAAATAAGCGACAACTCCTACAAGCTCACAAAGTGCAACGCTCAGGACGCGGATATCGTCGTGCCCGATACCATCCCCGTTTCTTATCCCGACAATCTTTTCTGGGGCAAGAACATCACGGTCATCGGCGGCGGCGCCTTCGCGGGCAACACCAACCTCGAGAGCATCGAGATCGGCGACAATGTCAATCTTATCGGCTCCGACATGATCGGCAATTCCTACGCCGCCGCGGATATGCTGGGCGCCTTTGAGGGCTGTTCGGCTCTGGAGACCGTCACCATCGGTTCCGCGTTCAATAATGCCGCAGAACATTGCTTTGACGGCTGCTCGTCTCTCC
>ONPE01000109.1 GCA_900319615.1 uncultured Eubacteriales bacterium | reverse complement strand
CGGGAGTACGGTAGCGCCGTGGGTCATCGAGGCGGTCATGGCGAGCACCATGCCGAAGCAGTGGAACATCGGCACCTGTATCATCATGCGGTCGGCTGTGGAGAGATCCATGCGGTCGCCGATATTCTTGCCGTTGTTGACGATATTATAATGGGTGAGCATAACACCCTTGGGGAAGCCCGTCGTACCCGACGTATACTGCATATTGCATACGTCGTCCTTGTCGACGGCGGCAGCCATGCGGTAGACCTCGCTCTTAGGGGTCTTTGTGGCGTATTCCAGAGCCTTCTCCCATGTCAGGCAGCCCTTTTGTTCAAAGCCGACGGTGATGACGTTGCGCAGGAACGGCAGGCGCTTTGCGTGGAGCTGTTCGCCCTCCTTGACATTCTCGAGCTCGGGACACAGACGGGCGATGATATCGCCGTATTTGGTATCCTTGGCTCCCTCGGTGATGATGAGGGTATGGGTGTCGCTCTGCTTCAAGAGGTACTCAGCCTCGTGAATCTTATATGCGGTGTTAACGGTCACGAGGACAGCGCCGAGCTTGACGGTCGCCCAGAAGGAGATATACCACTGGGGGACGTTAGAAGCCCATACAGCTACGTGCGAGCCTGCCTTTACGCCTAAAGATATCAGGACGCGGGCGAACTCGTCTACATCCTCCCTGAACTCGGTGTAGGTTCGCGTATAATCGAGCGAGGTATATTTGAAAGCGAGCTGATCGGGGAACTCCTCTACCATGCGGTCGAGCACGTCGGAGAAGGTGGCGTCGATAAGGGTTTCCTTCTTCCAGACGAATTTACCGGTGCGGCGGTTGTTCCAGTAAAGCGAGCTCTCGTTTTTCGAGGTATCAGAGAACTGCTTCATGAAGCTGATGAACTGGGCGAAGATGATGTCCATGTCGTCGAGCTCCGGGCACCAGCGCGGATCCCATACGAGCGAGATAAAGCCGTCGTAGTTGACCGAGCGCAGCGCCTTCATGGTCTCGGTGATCGGCAGATCGCCCTCGCCGACAAGGCGGTATTCGATGCCTTCGTCGGTCTTGACGGCGTCGTTGAGATGCACGTGACGGACGTATGCTCCGAGGTTGGAGATTATCTTTGCCGGAGATTCGCCGGCGGTGAAGTAGGCGGCGCTCATGTTCCACAGAGCCGCCACATAGTCGGATGCGAAGTACTCGAGAGTATCGCGCAGAAGAGCCGTATCCGCGTACATACCTCTGGTCTCGATCAGGAGGCTTACCTTTTCTTTCTCGGCAGCAGGCAGCACGGTGGCTATCAGGCGTTTGACGTTGTCGACGGCAGAATCCACATCCTCGTGATACTCCGCGCGCAGACGGATGTTCGGGATACGAAGATTGGACGCTATCTGCAGGCATCTGCTGATCTCGTGGATGGCGTTATCGAACTGATTCTCGTCGGCGATATCGTTGATGACGTCGATACACGGCAGGCTCAGACCGCGGTCGTAGAGCATACGCAGGGTCGCCGCAGCGGAGAATTCATGGAACACGCCGTTCTTCTCCGCGAAGGCGGCGTTGTTGATATTATGGGGCTCTATGCCCTCGAAATGGAAATATTCGGCGGCTTCACAAAATTCTTCAAAAGAAATATCATGCCAGCCCTTGGTGGAAAATGAGAATTTCATTGGTAATCACATACCTTTCAAATATGATAAACCTGACGTAACAATTTTCTGCGATGTCAAAAGCAACCCTTTTCTGAGTTACTATTATATTTACAAAATCATAATGTTGTGATCTATACATCTATAGAAACGATACACGTTACAGTATGGCGTACAAAGACGCACGCGTCAATCGCGTCACGCGAGCGTCACGCCTCTTCGTATACAATCTTGTTGACGGCGTTGATGTAGGCACGAACGGACGCGCCGATGATATCGGTGGAGAGACCTGTGCCGGAGTAGATACGTCCGCCTACGCGCAGACGAACCAGCGCGCTGCCCATAGCCTCTTTCTCCTGAGTGACGGTGCGGATGGAGAAGTCGTCGAGCTCAAAGTGACGTCCTGTGATCTGCTCTATCGCGTGGAAGGCGGCGTCGATCGGGCCGTCGCCTATGGATATGCCCTGCAGGGTCCTGCCGTCGCGGTTGAGAGCGATCTGCGCGGAGGCTGTGAGCTTGTTGCCGCAGTTGATGACGTAGCTCTCGATAGTGTAGGTAGCCGGCACCTGTAAGGCTGCGGAGGCGACTATCGCGTCGAGCTCCTTTACGCCGACGTCCTTCTTGCGTGCGAGACGGCGGAACTCTTCATACACTCTCTTTATATCCTCGTCGGAAAGGTCGTAGCCGATCTTCTCGACGTTCTCGCGCACGGTATCGACGGTGTCGTTGATGTTCAGCTTCACGCCGTCGTCGACGATCTCGCGGGAAAGCACATTCTGCGCCTTGCCGCTGATGATCCACTCTATCTGGTCGATGGTACGGCTGAGCTCGGTGACGCGCAGCTCGGAGCTGACCCCGTAGTTCTCGCGGATATCCTTGATAAGAGCGCCGAACTCACGCAGAGGAGTAGCCTCGCCGCCGATGGAGGTCTTGACGCAGGTCGCGCCGTGCTTTACAGCCAGAATAGCTGCGGCAGTGGCGACGCCGTTTTTATCATTGCACAGAACGCCCACAGGTACGCCGATACCCTCGGTCACGCGCTTTACGAACGCTGCGAAATCATCGGGCAGAAGGATAGCTGCGTCGTCGCAGAGGGTGACTGACGAAGCGCCGGCTTCTACGGCTGTAGCGATAGCCTGAATCAAAAAGTCCTCCTCGGCTCTGGTGGCGTCCTTGGCGACGAACTCGATATCGGAGCATACAGCCTTAGCCTTCTCGACCATCATGCGGACGTATTCGCACATTTTATTCTGCTTTTTATGGAGAGTGTACTCCATGATGGAAGAGGTCATGGGCAGCTCGACGCGGATACGCGGATGCGCTGCGGTAGCGAGAGCCTCAGCCGCGTGCTTGATCGCTTCTACGGAGCTGGTCGCGGCTACGGAAAGCACGCTGTTCTTGACGAACGAAGCCGCCGTGCGTACAAGCAGGCTGTCTGCCTTGGCTGTACCTACCTCGGGCAGCTCAACGGTATCTACGCCGAGTCGCTCGAGCTTGCGGGCGATCTCTAACTTCTGCTTGAAGGTCAAGGTAGATTTTGCATCCGATAATGTCGTGTCGGCTATCTTGATATAGTTCATAACAATTCTCTCCTCAATATAGATGATCGTTGAAATTACGATTAATTGCGTGTCAGAGGCTTCGCGGTACGGCTAATAAATCAAAAGCCCCCGAGGTCGATGACCTCAGGGACGAATATACTTCGCGGTACCACCCTGCTTGCCGTATAATACGGCCGCTCGCCGGACTCTGACAAGTCCTCCGCCATGGTAACGGGACGATCCGGAAACGCTTAATTAATCGGTTGAGATTGCATCGACTGACAAATAATCATGCCTCGCAAAGTCAATTGAAATTTTAGGCATTTCTGCTCCGAAATGAGACTCTGTCTGTACTCCCCTGTCGCCTCGCACCGACCGGCGACTCTCTGAAAGGCTGCATACAGAAGATAATTTCTTCAACGCATTTAAAATATCTCAGTGGATAATTTGCTGTTTAGTAATATATCACAATGATATTTATTTGTCAAGCGCTTTAGCAAGCTGAAATTCTCTTTTGTTTTTTATTACAACAGAGAATTATAGGACAGAAATAATTTTGTTGTATTTGATTTAATTAAAGCATTTCGCCCTATGAATCCCAAAAACAGATCGTGGCAGGGTACGCCATTTATGACGCACCTCAGAATGATGAGTGATAAAACTGCATTTACTTCGTGGCAGTATATCAAAGCCGTATGTACCGGTACGTCGGCAAGCGCCGTACCCTACAGCCCTCTACATTATGTTTACGGTAAGGATCACGGCAGTTGATAGATCGCAGCCCCAAAAATAATCACCCTGACTGCAAAGCAGCCAAGGTGATCAAAGATGCATTATTATCAGATCTCAACAGTCCAGCCGAACTTATCCTCGATCTCGCCCCACTGGATACCGGTGACGGTATCGTAGAGGTGCTGAGAAAGCTCGCCGATCTCGTTGTTGTTGACGATATACTTGTGCTCCTTGTAGCACAGCTCGCCGATCGGAGAGATAACGGCAGCGGTGCCGCAGCCCCATGCCTCTTCAAGGGTGCCGTCGGTCATAGCCTGAGCCAGCTCGTCTACGGAGAGGAGTCTCTCGGAGACCTCGATGCCCTCGCTCTTGAGGAGCTCGATGCAAGACTTTCTGGTGATGCCGGGCAGGATGGAGCCGGTCAGCTTGGGGGTGACGATCTCGCCGTTGATCTTGAACATGACGTTCATGGCGCCGACCTCTTCGATGTACTTGCGCTCTACGCCGTCGAGCCACAGAACCTGAGAGTAGCCCTGCTGCTCTGCGCGCTCGCCTGCACGGTTGGAGGCAGCGTAGTTACCGCCGCACTTAGCGTAGCCTGTGCCGCCGCGTACTGCACGGACGTCCTGATCCTCGATCATGATCTTGACGGGGTTCAGACCCTCTTTATAGTAAGAGCCGACGGGAGAAGCGATGATGATCATCTCTGCGTTGTGAACAGCGTGAACGCCGAGGCTCTCGTCGTTGCCGAACAGGAACGGACGCAGATAGAGAGAGGTGCCCTTATCGGACGGAGTCCAATCCTGCTCAAGGCGTACAAACTCGACCAAAGCCTGCATGAAGTCATCCTCGGGCATCTGCGGCAGGCAGAGGCGCTCTGCGGAGTTGTTCATACGGCGGATGTTCTCGATCGGGCGGAACAGCTGCACCTTGCCGTCTGCGCGGCGGTAAGCCTTGAGACCCTCGAAGATCTCGGAACCGTAGTGCAGAACTGTGGAAGCCGGATGGATGGAGAGGCGCTCGAACGGCTCGATGCGTGCGTCATGCCAGCCCTGCTCCTTGCTCCATGTCCAGCGGAACATATGATCTGTGAAGATCTTGCCGAATCCGAGTGTGGAAGTATCCGTGGGCTTTGCCTTCGGATTCGGATTGAGTGTTACTTTGATATCCATAATATACCTCCATGGTTTTTTTATGTCATTCCGAGGGAGCGCCAACACGCGTGTTGAGCGACCGTGGGAATCCCCCTGTCGTTAATACCGTTTTGAAAAGCAGAAAAGAACTGCTCCTCATTGTGGGATTGCCACGGGCTAAAGCCCTCGCAATGACGCATGAAATATTACTCTTCGAAGTTTGTGCCCATTTCTATCGCCTTGAAGTTGACGTCCTTCATGTTGGCGCGTTTAGCC
>ONPE01000001.1 GCA_900319615.1 uncultured Eubacteriales bacterium | reverse complement strand
GCGGCCAAACAAAATGTTTGTTATCATTAAAATTTGTGCGATTTGGCGGTCAAATCAGCAAAATGTATAAAAATCATCGGCTTTTCCTGTAAAAATATAACATCCGATTTTGGCTTTGTTATTGAATTGACGAAAGTTTTGTCATATAATTGTAATCGTATGAACGGCAAAAGGCTGTTTATATAAATTGTTTAGCATGAGGCTATCAATACAGGAGGTATATATTATGGCAAGAGTTTACAATTTTTCGGCAGGTCCTTCGATGCTGCCTGAAAGCGTATTAAAGACAGCAGCAGCTGAGATGCTCGATTATAAGGGCACCGGCGAGTCCGTTATGGAGATGTCCCACCGCTCCAAGGAGTACGGCGCGATCATCACCGAGGCTGAGGCTCTCTTACGCGAGATCATGAACATCCCCGATAACTATAAGGTTCTGTTCCTGCAGGGCGGCGCGTCCACCCAGTTCGCAGCTATCCCGCTCAACTTCATGAACGGCACCGGCAAGGCTGACTATGTAGTCACCGGCCAGTGGGCAAAGAAGGCTGCAGCCGAGGCTTCCCGTTACGGCGAGGTCAACATCGTTGCTTCCTCTGCGGATAAGACCTTTTCCTATATCCCGAAGCTCGACAAGAGCACCTTCACGCCCGACGCAGATTACTTCTACATCTGCATGAACAACACCATCTACGGCACCGTATATCATGAGCTGCCCGATACAGGCGACGTTCCGCTGATCGCCGATATCTCTTCCTGCGCTCTGTCCGCACCGATCGACGTAAGCAAGTTCGGTATGCTCTATGCAGGCGCTCAGAAGAACATGGCTCCCGCAGGCGTGACCGTCTGCATCATCCGTGAGGATCTGCTCGGCAAGGCAAGGGATATCTGCCCGACCATGCTCAACTATCAGATCCATGCCGACAACGGCTCCATGTACAACACTCCTCCCTGCTACACCATCTACATCATGAAGCTCGTCCTCGAGTGGATAAAGAATGAGATCGGCGGCCTGGAGAAGATGAAGGAGATCAACGAGAAGAAGGCTAAGATCCTCTACGACTTCCTCGATTCCTCCGAGATGTTCAAGGGCACCGTAGTTCCCGAGGATCGTTCTCTGATGAACGTTCCGTTCGTTACCGGCGACGCCGACCTCGACGCTAAGTTCGTCAAGGAAGTCACCGCTGCAGGCTTCATCAACATCAAGGGTCACCGCACAGTAGGCGGTATGCGCGCTTCTATCTACAACGCTATGCCGATCGAGGGCGTAGAGAAGCTCGTAGCCTTCATGAAGAAGTTTGAAGAGGAAAACAAATAATCAAGTTAGGAATTAGGAGTTAGGAGTTAGGAATTGACGGCGGGCGCTGCCCGCACCCGATTATATGATTTGATCATACGTAATGATATGTGAATCAATAGGAATCAAAAATGCGAAGCATTTCCCTAAACTCCTCACTCCTCACTTCTCACTCCTAACTATATTGAATGGAGAATCACTATGTATAACATTCTTAAGCTCAACAAGATCGCCCCTGTCGCTATCGAGCGCTTCGGCGAGAACTATAACTGCACCGACGAGTGCGCTGCTCCCGAGGGTATCCTCGTTCGCTCCGCTTCCATGCACGACATGGAGCTGCCCGAGAGCCTTCTTGCAGTAGCAAGAGCCGGCGCAGGCGTCAACAACATCCCGCTCGACAAGTGCGCTGCAAAGGGCATCTGTGTATTCAACACACCCGGCGCCAACGCCAACGCCGTTATGGAGCTGGTCATCGCAGGCCTGCTGCTTTCCTCCCGTAAGATCACCGAGGGCATCGAGTGGGCAAAGACCCTCAAGGATGACGAGAACTGCCTTAAGACCGTTGAGAAGGGCAAGAGCAAATTCGCCGGCCCCGAGATCAAGGGCAAGACTCTCGGCATCGTAGGTCTGGGCGCTATCGGCGTACTGGTCGCTAATGCCGCCGCCGCTCTGCATATGCGCGTCGTGGGCTACGATCCCTACCTCAGCGTAGGCGCTGCGCTCAACCTCAACCGTCATGTCAGCATCGTAAAGAGCCTTGACGAGCTGTATGCTCAGGCAGATTACATCACCTATCATCTGCCCCTCAACGACGGCACACGCGGTTCCGTAAACGCCGAGACCATCGCTAAGATGAAGGACGGCGTCCGCATTCTCAACTTCTCCCGTGACGGTCTGGTTGTCAGCTCCGACATCATCGACGGTCTGAAGAGCGGCAAGATCGCGGCTTACGTCACCGACTTCGCTACACAGGATCTTCTGTGCGTAGACGGCGTTGTCTCCATCCCGCATCTGGGCGCTTCCACACCCGAGAGCGAGGACAACTGCGCGATCATGGCTGCCGACGAGATCAAGGATTACCTCGAGAACGGCAACATCAAGAACTCCGTCAACTTCCCGAACATCTCTCTCCCCAGGACAGGCGACGTCCGCTTCTGCGTGTTCCATCAGAACACCCCGAAGATCATCGCCAAGCTGCTTGACGCTATCGGCGGCAACGTCGAGAACATGGAGAACAAGAGCCGCGGCGATTACGCCTACACTATCATCGACGTCACCGGCGCAAACACCGGCGTTGAGGATACCATAAAGGCAATCGACGGCGTCATCCGTGTAAGAGTTATCGGCTGATCCGTAAAGAGTATTTACTAAACTAGAGCTGTCGCTTATGCGGCGGCTCTTTTTGCTGTATTTGAAACTGCCTGTTTCATAGAGCTCGGTATGAACTATATCACAACGCAGTGATCTATGGAACGTTTGATATGATCAAGCGCAACAGCATGGTGAAAAAGACACGAGTGTCTTCATAGATTATTTACAAATTGTTAGCACTCTCGGCTTGACAGTGCTAATAATTGGAAGTATAATAGTATCGTGATAAGCGGGAGTTTATCACCTTATTATTATATTTTTTATTGCTGTCATTGCGAGGCACATTCATGTGCCGTGGCAATCCCACAAACAGGCACTATACCTATCTGTTATTGCGAACAGTATTTCCGACAGGGGGATTCCCACGTCGGGCAATATTAGGGTAATTTGTAGTGCCCTCCTCGGAATGACAATAACACTGCAAAAGAGGTTATGATTATGGCAAAGAAACAGTTCAAGACCGAATCGAAGAAGCTGCTCGATATGATGGTCAACTCCATCTATACGCACAAGGAGATCTTTCTGCGCGAGCTTATCTCCAACGCTTCCGACGCGATAGACAAGCTCTACTTCCGCTCTCTGACCGACGACAGCGTAGGCATGAGTCACGACGACTTTGAGATCCGTCTTACCCTCGACAAGGAGAACCGCATCCTCACCGTCGCCGATAACGGTATCGGCATGACGAAGGACGAGCTCGAGACCAACCTCGGCACCATCGCGCGCTCCGGCTCCCTCGACTTCAAATCCGACGAGGACAACAAGAGCGAGAACATCGACATCATCGGTCAGTTCGGCGTAGGCTTCTACTCCGCGTTCATGGTCGCCGATAACATCAAGGTCGAGAGCCGTGCTTTCGGCAGCGACGAGGCTTTTGTCTGGGAGTCCTCGGGCGCCGACGGCTACACCGTCAAGCCCTGCGATAAGGATAAGGCAGGTACCGTCGTGACCCTGCACATCAAGCCCGACACCGATGACGAGAAGTACAGCGAGTTCCTCGAGATATACCGCATCCGCGAGCTCATCCGCAAGTACAGCGACTACATCCGCTATCCGATCAGGATGCTTGTTTCTCACAACAAGCCCGTCGAGGGCAAGGAGGGTGAGTTCGAGACCGTATACGAGGACGAGACCCTCAACAGCATGACCCCCATCTGGAAGAAGCCGCAGAGCAAGGTAACCGATGAAGAGTATGCCGACTACTACAAGGGCAAGTTCAACGACTATGAGGCTCCGCTCAAGGTCATCCGCCAGAGCACCGAGGGCAACGCTACCTATACCGCCCTGCTGTTCATCCCGTCTCACGCTCCCTACGACTACTACAGCCGCGACTATGAGAAGGGCTTGCAGCTGTATTCCAGCTCCGTCATGATCATGGATAAGTGCAAGGATCTCCTGCCCGACCATTTCAGCTTCGTCAAGGGTCTGGTCGACAGCGCCGACCTGAGCCTCAACATCTCGCGCGAGATGCTGCAGCACGACCGCCAGCTCAAGATCATCGCCAAGGCTCTGGAGAAGAAGATCGCCTCGGAGCTCGGCAAGATGCTGAAGACCGACCGCAAGGATTATGAGAAGTTCTTCAAAGAATTCGGCGCCCAGCTCAAGTGGGGCATATATTCATCCTTCGGCGTGAATCGCGAGGAGCTGCAGGATCTGCTGCTGTTCAAGACCTCCGCAGAGGGCGATTTCACCACCCTCAAAGAGTACATCGAGCGTGCCCGCGAAGATCAGGACAAGATATATTACGCCGTCGGTGAGACCGTGGAGAAGATATCCATGCTGCCTCAGGTGGAGTCCGTGCTCGCAAAGGGCTACGAGGTTCTGTATCTGACCGAGGATATCGACGAGTTCTGCGTACAGATTCTCCGCAACTATGATAACAAGGATTTCCTCAACGTCTGCACCGACAGCCTCGACCTCGGCGACGAGGAAGAGAAGGCGCAGCTCAAGGAGGAGAACGACAAGAGCGAAGAGCTGTTCAAGTTCATCAAGGACAGCCTCGGCGATAAGGTCGCCAAGGTTCGCTATACCAACACCCTCAAAAACCACGCGGTCTGCCTCTCCAGCGAGGGCGCGGTATCCGTCGGCATGGAGCAGATACTCAACAAGATGCCCGGCGCCGAGGGTCAGAACATCAAGGCGGAGACCGTCCTCGAGATCAACATGGAGCACCCGATCAAAGACAAACTGCTCAGCCTGTATGAGAGCGACAAGGACAAGCTCGCCGAGTACAGCAAGATCCTGTACGCTCAGGCAAGGCTGATAAACGGTCTGAGCCTCGAGAATCCGGCTGAGATCAGCGACCTCGTCTGCAATCTGATGGTATAATCTATCAAATTCAATTACAATCAACAAGCCCGCTGTTCCAAACCACGGAACAACGGGCTTTTAGTGTGCCGATTTTTGTGATCGGAAGTTTATCCGATCATATCGTTTTAATTTGCAGCTTAACTGATTTATCTGACGGTTGCGTCGCTGTATCAGACTTTGGGAGCGGTGCTTCTTCCGGGGGAGCTGTCTGAGATTCATCCTCGCTCGGAGTCTCCGCGTCATCCTCGTTCGAATCAGCGGATTCTTCCTCACTCGGGATTTCTGCATAATCCTCATTCGATTCAGTGGATTCATCATCGTTCGGGATATCTGCATCGTCCTCGTTCGAGGGAGTAGGATCATCCTCGGTCGGAGTCTCCGCATCATCGTCATTCTCGATCACACCGTCATCCTGTTCGGCAGCGTTATCGGGTTCCGGCTTACCGTCAGTCTCGGGCTTCTTATCACCGGGCGTGGTTTTTTCACTGATGTAGCTCAGCAGCCCGTCCGAGCACAGATCCCCGATATCCTCGGGGCTGTCCGGAAGAGCGAGAAGTATCTGGTTCTTGTAGCGGATCACGTAGCCCGTGGCGCCGTTCCCGTTAGTCAGCCTGCGCATATTGTTCAGCGACAGGGAAGAGTTCGAGAACACCCTCGACAGCACTGTGGCGAGATTATCGTCGCCTGCAGAGCCAAGACCGCCGACAATAACGGTGAGCGGACAGGTGCGCAGACCTCTGCCCACCTCTTCTCCGAGCAAAGCAGGTGTTGTGGCGTTGACAATGCGGTGCGCTTCTCCGCCTATCGTATTAAGGCGCTTTTTGACCGCCTTCTCGCTGTAGGAGGTCTTTTTGGATATATAGAAGATAAGATGATATTTCATGCTTTCACCTCAGGCTTACTTGGGCGTCGCGTCAAATTTAGGATAGATATCCAAGCCGACGTTCAGCTCCTTGAAGTTGACTCCCGGAATGTTAAGATCCCATCCGGTGAAGGTGTAGGTGTAATAGTCGTCGTGCGGCAAGAGAGGAGTGCCGTCGGGGAAGGGCAGGGGATCGCCCTCTTTGACGTTGTAAGCGGCGAACTGTGTGCCGTCGTAGTTGCGGAAGATAACGGGGAAGTAGGTGACGGACACCGGCTCGGTGGGCTGGGTAGCGCCGGGCTTCGGCTTCTCGGTCGGCGGCTCGGTGGGATTCGACGCCATGGTCGCGGTCAGGTCTTCGCTGCCCTCAAGATGACCCTTGCCGTCGTACCAGTTTATCCTTCCCTGAGCCTCGGCGGTCTTGAAGGTGCCCATATCGGGGCGCTTGCCGCCGTAGCGCTCATAGTATACGTCCGGGAAGAGGGGAGAGTCGTTCAGCTCGGCGAGATCAACGTCGACGGTCGGGTCTTCACCGGGGCGCACCTTGCGCGCTACGATGACGCAGCGCCACTCGTAGAACTCGTAGCAGCAGGTGGACAGGGTGATGATCTGGTCGTTCTCGTTGCAGGTGACGGGGATGTTGAACATCGAGCGTATGCGTGTGTTGTAGACGAAGTTCATGAACTCGGCGTCGGAGTTGAACTCGCCCTGCATATAGTTGAAGAACTCGCCGTGCTCATAGCGCGTGGAGGTCTTGAATACCGAGATTATCTTGTACTTTGCGTCGCCGTCGGGGGTGTTGAAGGTGATGACGGGATGCTCTTGGTAGTAGTCGAGCTTGCCCTTGAGGTCGCCCTTGGGGGTGTATTTGAGCATACCGGCGAACATACTGCCGTCGTTCATATCGTGACCGTGCATGATGACGTTGCGCGAGCGCGTGCCGTCGGTGGAGCGGTAGTCGAGGAAGATGCTGCCGTACTCGGAGTAGTTGCCCTTGTAGGTGCGCTTGAGGTAGTACTGGCTGTAGCGGTCGTCGCCCTCGTGCTCCAGCACAGGGTAGTCGATGACGGTGTCGGGTATGGTGATCCAGCCGACGATCTCGTCGTTTATCTCCTTGAGAGCGTCCCAGTCCTGCTCGGGCAGACTCTCGTCTTTGGACTGCTCGGGATCCTCGCTGCGGTATGCTATCTCCTGTATCTCGCCGGTGATGGCGTTGTTCTGCATCGGGCCGAAGATGAAGAAATCGAGCACGTAGATCAGCGCGCCTATAAAGGCAGCGATGGCGATGAGCATGATGATCTTGCGTATTTTCTGCTTCTTTGTATCGCCCTTCATCGGGATGAACGAGCGGAAGAAGCCCTCCTTCTTCTCGGGCTTGACCTTGCCGGTATCGACCGAGCGGTTCAGCTCGGGGTCGGCTTCTTTGCCGTTCGCGTCCACATAGACTATACCCTCGGGGTATTTTTCGCGCCTTTCGTCAAAGACTGCGTCCGCCTTTTCCAGAGCGTCGCCGATCAGCGTCTCGTTGTCCTTGCCTGTGAGAGAGCCCTCCGGCAGGGCGATAAAACGCTTGCCGCCGAAGCTGAAGCAGTATCCCTTGCAGCCGTTGCCGAGATCGCCCAGAGAGCTGACCTTGATCTTGGGGCTGAGATCCTTGTGCGCCTCGTCGGTATTTACGCTGCCTTCAAGCGAGTTTATCAGGGCGTAAAACGTCCTGCGGAAAGACTCGCTGCCGTCTGCGCCGACTGCGTCCGCAAATATGAATATATCGGTTTTGCTGTCGTTCAGCTTGTCGCCGACACAGCGCGACAGCTTCTTAGGGTCGGCTGCGACCTCGTCGGCTCCGACAAGGCTGACGCCGTTTTTGTCAAGAACAGACTTTATCGCGTCCTGTTCAGACAAGAGCGAATTTTCGTCCGAGCCTTTTCTTTTCAGCGAAATAAGTTCACAGTTATACATGGCTATCCCTTACTAAAAATAGAAGTAGATGGTTGAAAAATCAAAAGTCGATGGTTTTTAAAGTGGTGTTTGCGATCGCTTCTTCGATGAGCTCGTCGAGCTGCGCCTCGCGCTCAGCCTGTTCGACAAAGTGCAGTATCGGCTTTGTACGCGGATGCTTGGGCGTGAATACGGTGCAGCAGTCCTCATATGGCTCTATCGAGGTCTCAAAGGTTCCGATACGGCGCGAGATATTGATTATCTCCTGCTTGTCCATGCCGATCAGCGGGCGAAAGACGATCTTCTTCGCCGCGGCGTTGGTGCAGTTGAGGGCGTACATGGTCTGTGAGGCGACCTGACCGAGGCTCTCGCCTGTGATCAGCGCGCCGGACTTGGTCTGCTCTGCAAAATGCGAGGCTATCTTCATCATCACGCGCCTGAGGAGTATCGTGAACAGCTCCTCGGGGCAGCGGTCGCGCATAGTCTCCTGCACCTTGGTGAGGGGGACGGTGTACATCTCTATGCTGCCTGCAAAGCGGCTGACCTGCTTTAAAAGCTTCTCGACCTTCATGCGTGCGCGCTCGGAGGTGTAGGGAGGGCTCTCAAAGTGCACGGCGTTGAGCTTGAGCCCGCGCTTAGCCATCATGTAGGCTGCTACCGGCGAATCTATACCGCCGCTTATCAGCACGGTTGCAAGTCCCGACGTACCTACCGGCATACCGCCCTGTCCGCGGATAGCTCCGCAGCGGATGTATGCGCCGAAATCGCGCACCTCAACGGTGACGGTTACCTCGGGTTCTCTGACGTTGACCTTAAGATGCGGGCACGCTTCGAGCAGCTTGCCGCCTACCTGAGCGGATATTTCGGGGCTCTTCATCGGGAAGCGCTTGTCGGAGCGCTTAGCCTCGACCTTGAAGGTCTTGGCGTCCTCGAGGTACTGCTTGCAGTAGAGCGGAGCCTTTTCCAAAATATCCTCGGGGGTCTTCTCGCACACGCAGGCGCGTGAGTATGTGACTATACCGAAGACCTCGCCGATACGCTCGCATACGTCGTCGAGGTCGGTATCCTCGGTGAGAGGGGTGATGAAAATGGTGGACTGGGCGATCTTTATCTCAAACTTGCCCAGACCGCGCAGACGGTATTTGATGTTTTTGAGGAGAACGTCCTCGAAGGTGCGGCGGTTGAGCCCTTTGAGCACCATCTCGCCGAGTTTTATCAAAACGATTTCTTTCATATATTCTTCCTTTGGTTATTTTTTCTGCAATGTGCGGACGCCTGATTCGATACCTTCGATCAGCGCGTCGATATCGGCTTCGGTGTTGTATTTTGAGAAGCTGATGCGTATCGAACTGTCGATACGGTCGTCGGGCAGCCCCATCGCTTCGAGCACATAGCTGCGTTTGCCTTTTGCGCAGGCGCTCGACGAGCTGACGTATACGCCGAAGCTCTCGAGGTGGTGCAGCATGGTCTCGCTGCGTATGCCCTGCACCGAAAGATTGATGATGTAGGGGAGAGCGTCGGGCGGCGAGTTTATGCTCACGCCGTCTATGGAGGCGAGCCTTTCGAGAGCGTAGGCGTTCAGCTTTTTGATGTGCTCCGAGTTTTGGAAAATATCGGAATGAACGACCGCGGTCGCGAAAGCCGCGATAAGCGGCGAGCTCTCGGTGCCGGGGCGGAGCTTCTTCTGCTGTTCGCCGCCGTAAAGCAGCGGCAGTATCCTCGCGCCGTCGCGTATGTAAATGGCGCCCGAGCCTTTGGCTCCGTGTATCTTGTGGGCGCTGACGGTCATCAGGTCGACCCCGAGCTTCTTCGGCTTGAGCGGTATCTTGCAGTACGCCTGCACCGCGTCGGTGTGGAAGAGAGCCTCCGGACTGTATTTGTGCACCAGCTTTTCGATACGCTCTATCGGCTGTATCGTGCCGGTCTCGTTGTTGACGGTCATTATGCTGACAAGGATGGTTTTCTCTGTCAGTAATTCTATGAGAGCCTCGACGTCAACGGTGCCGCTTTTATCTACGGGGGCGTATACTACGTCGTATCCGAGCTCCGAGAGCCTTTTTGCGCTTTCATACACCGAGCTGTGCTCCACAGCCGAGACGATTATCCGGTTGCCGCGTCTGCTCAGCGCCTGTGCCGCGCCGAAAAGCACGGTGTTGTTGCCCTCGGTGCCTCCGGAGGTGAAGATGATGTTCTTGCTGTCGACCGAGAGACTGTCCGCCACAGCTTGCCTTGCAGCCTCGACCTGCTCCTCGGCTTTTATGCCGAGCCCGTGCAGGGAAGAGGGGTTGCCGTAGTTCAGCCTCATCATATCCAGCGCCGCCTGAGCCGCGGCTTCACACACCTGCGTGGTGGCGCTGTTATCAAGATAATGTATGTCCATGTGTGTCGATATCACTTTCTACCCTATGAATAAGTTTTATTATATATCTATATTGCGTCAATTACAAGAAGCAGATAGAAATATTTGTTGAATATTTTGTGAACTGTCTGATAATAATATCTGCGGAAGGTGATTGCATGACAAACGAGAGATATGCCCGGCTTGTAAAAAAGCGCTCCCAAAACAGCGACGCAAAGCGCGACTGTCTGAAAGCGTTTTTGATAGGCGGTCTGATCTGTATGATAGGTCAGGCGATCTTGGAGATATACGGCTCGCTCGGCTTCGATAAAAAGACCTCTGCCACTCTGTGCTCGGTGACCCTGATAGGGGCGGGCGTGCTGCTGACGGCTCTGCACAGGTACGAGCGCATCGCAAAGCACGGCGGAGCCGGCACCCTCGTGCCGATAACGGGCTTTGCAAACGCCATGTCCTCGCCTGCGATAGAGTTCAGGACAGAGGGGCTGATCACCGGGCTTGCGGCAAAGATGTTCGTCATCACGGGGCCGGTGCTGGTCTACGGCACAGCCGCGGCGGTCGTCTACGGGGCGATATACTGGGCGGTCTCGCTTATCACAGGGTGACGCTGATCTCTCCGGAGTTCAAGGTGTTTATCACGCCGTTTTCCTCGACGACAAGCCCTCCGTCATCCGCGATATCCACAGCCTGAGCTGCGTGCTCCGTGCCGTCGCGCATAAAGCGGACGGTGCGCCCGATACATAGATTGAGTGCTTTATATTTTTCTATAACAGAATTATCACTAAGATCAGAGAACAGGTCTATAAGACCGTCGGCGACAGCCGCGCACAGGGCTTCGGGCTCGATATCTCCGATACAGCCTGCCGTTTTCGCAATATCGTCGGGGAAGATGTCAGTCGTCAGATTCATCCCGATGCCGACGATAACGGATATAGGTCGGTTACTGTCGTCGGTGATGAGCTCGGCGAGTATACCGGCGACCTTTTTTCCGTCGATATAGATATCGTTGACCCATTTTATCTGCGGTTTTCGGTCGGTGAGCGATCCGACAGCCTCGCATACGGCGACTCCTGCGGCGCAGGTCAGCCGCTGGATATCGGCGTTATCCGCAGGGAAAGCAAGCGTCATATACAGCCCCGTATCCTTGGGAGAATAGAAGCCGTGGCCGCGCCTGCCCCTGCCCGCAGTCTGGTGTGTAGCGGCGTAGAGGCAGACGCCGCGGTCGGTCTGCGCCCTGCGCTTAGCCTCGTTATTGGTCGAATCTATGCTGTCGTACAGGTGTACGGCGGCTTTGCTGTGCATTTTTTGGGATAAAATATCGCTGTCAAGCGCCATTTTTGCCGCTCCTTATGTAAGTTTTACTAAATAATCATATATCAAAGCCGATAATTATTGCTTTTACATAAAATCAGGTGTAGAATGCCTTTGATAAAGTTACAACGCGGTCGGGTGTTCTGAGGTTCGTCGAGATACACAAATTTCTTTTTATAATTGCAGATTCGAATTAAAAGCAAAAAATTCGTAAAAAGCTATTGACAAACTTGACCGATTCATGTAAACTACTACAATGTATCATTATGGGAATATATACGCCTCTTGCTAAAGGCAAGATTTTCGACAAAGTATATTAGCAAAGTCGGAGCATTTTGTCAAGAGGTAAAAGGAAACAATGTTGTCATTATTCATTGTCGTCCCGGCAGAGCCGACATACGTGTCGGCGCTACTGTGATATTATATTCCCCGCATACTACTAAAAAGAAGGAGTGATGTGCCTGATGGTAAATGTCAAAGACGTAAAATTAGGCAAAGCGGAGCGTAAGAGCTTCGGCAAGATCGAAGACGTCATCGAGATGCCGAACCTTATCGAGATCCAGAAGAAGTCCTACCAGTGGTTCCTTGACGAGGGTCTTAAGGAGGTCTTCAAGGACGTATCCGGTATCAACGATTACCAGAACAACCTTGTCCTTGACTTCATCGACTATACCCTCGACGTCGACCGTCCCAACTACTCTGTGATAGAGTGTAAGGAGAGGGACGCGACATATTCGGCTGCTCTGCGCGTTACGGCGCGCCTGCTGAACAAGGAGACAGGCGAGATCAAGGAGAGCAACGTATTCATGGGCGACTTCCCGCTCATGACCGACTCCGGCACCTTTGTCATCAACGGCGCCGAGCGTGTTATCGTATCTCAGCTCGTCAGATCCCCCGGCGTGTACTTCAAGATGGAGCACGACAAGACCGGTAAGGAGCTTTTCTCCTCCACCGTTATCCCGAACCGCGGCGCCTGGCTGGAGTATGAGAACGACGTCAACGACGTTTTCTATGTCCGTATTGATAAGAACCGCAAGCTGCCCATCACCGTTTTCCTGCGCGCGCTGGGTCTCGGCACCGACGCCGATATCGTCGAGATGTTCGGCGACGACAAGCGCATCAAGGCTACCTTTGAGAAGGACGCCTGCAAGAGCGTAGAGGACGGTCTTATCGAGGTATACCGCAAGCTCCGCCCCTCCGAGCCTCCCACGATCGAGAGCGCTCAGACGCACATCAACAACCTCTTCTTCGACCCGAGGCGCTACGATATGTCGCGCGTCGGCAGATATAAATACAATAAGAAGCTGAATCTCGCCGGCCGTATCACCGACCGCACCCTGACTCAGCCCGTAGTCGCTCCGCGTACAGGCGAGGTACTCGCTCAGCGCGGCGACACCGTCACCCGTGAGAAGGCAGCCGAGATCGACAACGCCGGCGTAAAGTTCGTCTACATCGCCGCCGAGGAAGGTCACGAGATCAAGGTGCTCTCCAACGGCATGGTCGACATCAACGCCTACGTTCCCTTCGACTGTGCTCCCTTAGGTATCAAGGAGCGCGTATCCTTCGACGTACTGTGCGAGATACTCGATTCCTGCGAGAACGAGGAGCAGCTGAAGGTCGAGATCGAGCGCCGCGCACACGACCTCGTACCCAACCACATCACCACCGACGATATCTTCGCTTCGGTCAACTATATGAACTGCCTTGCAGAGCACGTAGGCAACACCGACGATATCGACCATCTGGGCAACCGTCGTATCCGCTGCGTCGGCGAGCTGCTGCAGAACCAGTTCCGCATCGGCTTCTCGCGTCTTGAGCGAGTCATCCGCGAGCGCATGACCCTGCAGGCGCAGGATCCCGAGGCGCTCTCGCCGGCTTCACTCATCAACATCCGTCCCGTTACCGCGGCTATCAAGGAATTCTTCGGTTCCTCGCCGCTGTCCCAGTTCATGGATCAGACCAACCCCCTCGCAGAGCTGACGCACAAAAGACGTCTTTCCGCTCTGGGTCCCGGCGGTCTGAGCCGTGACCGCGCAGGATTTGAGGTGCGTGACGTACACTATACTCATTACGGACGTATGTGTCCTATCGAGACTCCCGAAGGTCCCAACATCGGTCTGATCTCCTACCTCGCTACCTTTGCGAGGGTCAACGAGTACGGCTTTGTCGAGGCTCCCTACCGCAGGATCGACAAAGAGACCGGCGTAGTCACCAAGGACGTCGTATACATGACCGCCGACATGGAGGACGAGTTCATGGTCGCTCAGGCGAACGAACCCCTCGATGACGAAGGTCACTTCATGAACGAGCGCGTCGTAGGTCGTTACAAGGGCGAGTTCGTCGAGCACAGAGCCTTCCGCTTCGACTACATGGACGTTTCCCCGAGAATGGTCGTTTCCGTCGCTACCGCGATGATCCCGTTCCTCGAGAACGACGATGCGAACCGTGCGCTGATGGGCTCCAACATGCAGAGGCAGGCTGTGCCGCTCATGGTCACCCAGTCGCCTATTGTCGGCACCGGTATGGAGTATAAGGCGGGCACCGACTCCGGCGTCTGCGTACTCGCCGATGACGACGGCACCGTCATGAGCGTCGACGCCAACCACATCACCGTACAGTACGACAACGGCAAGGTCAAGACCCACGAGGTCATCAAGTTCCTGCGCTCCAACCAGGGCACCTGCATCAACCAGATCCCGATCGTCGAGCGCGGTCAGCGTGTATCGAAGGGCGAGGTTCTCGCCGACGGTCCCGCTACCAAGAACGGCGAGATCTCCCTCGGCAAGAACGCCCTCATCGGCTTCATGACCTGGGAAGGTTATAACTACGAGGACGCTGTCCTTATCAACGAAAAGATCGTCCGCGACGACGTTTATACATCCATCCATATAGAAGAGTACGAGATCGACGCTCGCGATACCAAGCTCGGACCCGAAGAGATCACCCGCGACATCCCCAACGTCGGCGAGGATATGCTCAAGGATCTTGACGAGAACGGTATCATCCATGTCGGCGCCGAGGTACACGCCGGCGATATCCTTGTCGGCAAGGTCACACCCAAGGGCGAGACCGAGCTGACCGCCGAGGAGCGCCTGCTGCGCGCGATCTTCGGTGAGAAGGCGAGAGAGGTAAGAGATACCTCCCTGCGCGTACCCCACGGCGAGAGCGGCATAGTCGTCGACGTTAAGGTATTCACACGCGAGGACAGCCGTGACGAGCTGCAGCCCGGCGTGAACAAGGTCGTCCGCTGCTATCTGGCGCAGAAGCGCAAGATCTCGGTCGGCGACAAGATGGCGGGCCGCCACGGTAACAAGGGCGTTGTATCCCGCATACTTCCCGTTGAGGATATGCCCTTCCTGCCCGACGGTACTCCGCTGGATATCGTGCTCAACCCCCTGGGCGTACCTTCACGTATGAACATCGGTCAGGTTCTTGAGGTTCACCTCGGCTACGCCTGCAAGGCTCTGGGCTGGAAGATCATGACCCCCGTATTCGACGGCGCTCACGAGCAGGATATCTTCGAGCTCTTCGAGCGCATCAAGGATAAAGACGATTACCCCGATATGCGTGACGTCACCGGCATCGACTTCGGCGAGTGCTTCCGCCAGAACGGTATCTCCATGGAGTGTAAGACCCGTCTGCGCGACGGCCGTACCGGCGAGATGTTCGATAACCCCGTCACCGTCGGCTATATGTACTACTTAAAGCTGCATCACCTTGTCGACGACAAGATCCACGCTCGTTCCACCGGCCCCTACAGCCTTGTCACCCAGCAGCCTCTGGGCGGTAAAGCTCAGTTCGGCGGTCAGCGCTTCGGTGAGATGGAGGTCTGGGCGCTCGAGGCTTACGGCGCGGCTTATACCCTGCAGGAGATCCTGACCGTTAAGTCCGACGACGTCGTAGGTCGTGTGAAGGCTTACGAGTCCATCGTAAAGGGTCAGAACATCCCGACCCCGGGTATCCCCGAGTCATTCAAGGTTCTTATCAAGGAGCTGCAGTCCCTGTCGCTCGACGTCCGCGTGCTCAACAGCGAGGGCGAGGAGATCGACCTCAAGCAGCACTTCGAGGAGGACGACGACATCGTCGTTGCATCCGATGACGAGACGCTCGACGAGGATCAGGTCATGACAACAATGGACGGCTTCCTGCTTGACGAGGATCAGGACGAGGAAGGCAATATGTTTGACGAGTCATCCATCTTCGAGGATCAGGACGATATGCTCGATTACGATGACTTCGGCACAGATGAGATTTAACAGGAGGGGCTAAAATGGATAATAACGTATTTGATTCTATCAAAATCGGTCTTGCTTCTCCCGATCAAATAAGAGAGTGGTCTTACGGCGAGGTAAAGAAGCCGGAGACGATCAACTACAGGACCCTCAAGCCAGAGCGTGACGGCTTGTTCTGCGAGCGCATCTTCGGACCCACAAAGGACTGGGAGTGCCACTGCGGCAAGTATAAGCGCATCCGCTTCAAGGGCAAGATATGCGACCGCTGCGGCGTTGAGGTAACGCGCGCAAAGGTCAGACGCGAGCGCATGGGTCACATCGAGCTCGCCGCTCCCGTATCCCATATCTGGTACTTCAAGGGCATACCCTCGCGTATCTCCCTGATGCTGGATATCTCCCCGAGGACTCTTGAAAAGGTTCTGTACTTCTCCTCCTACATCGTCACCGATCCCGGCGACGCGCGCGAGCTCTCCAAGCTCCAGCTTTTAAGCGAGCAGGAGTACCGCGATATGCGCGAGAAGTATGAGGACGATTTCAGCGCCGGCATGGGCGCCGAGGCTATCCGCGACCTGCTTGCAGAGATAGATCTCGAGGCTCTCTCCGCAGAGATCAAGGAGGAGCTCGAGAGCTGCTCCACCTCGCAGAAGCGCGCGCGCCTCTCAAAGAGGCTCGAGGTCGTAGAGGCGTTCCGTCTCTCCGGCAACCGTCCCGAGTGGATGATCATGGAGGTTCTCCCCGTCATCCCTCCGGATATCCGACCCATGGTACAGCTCGACGGCGGCCGTTTCGCGACCTCCGACCTCAACGACCTGTATCGCCGTGTTATCAACCGTAACAATCGTCTCGCCCGACTCTTGGAGCTCGAGGCGCCCGATATAATCATCCGCAACGAGAAGCGTATGCTCCAGGAGGCTGTCGACGCCCTGATCGACAACGGCAGAAGAGGCAGACCGGTCACAGGCCCGTCCAACCGTTCTCTCAAGTCGCTGTCCGATATGCTCAAGGGTAAGCAGGGACGCTTCCGCCAGAACCTCCTCGGCAAGCGCGTCGACTACTCCGGCCGTTCCGTTATCGTCGTAGGCCCCGAGCTTAAGATGTACCAGTGCGGTCTGCCCAAGGAGATGGCGCTGGAGCTGTTCAAGCCCTTCGTCATGAAGCGCCTTGTCGAGACAAAGGTCTCTCAGAATATCAAAGCCGCCCGTAAGGCTGTCGAGAGAGCTAAGCCCGAGGTATGGGACGCTCTCGAGGTGGTCATCAAGGGTCATCCGGTGCTGCTCAACCGCGCTCCCACACTGCACAGACTGGGCATCCAGGCGTTTGAGCCTGTGCTCGTAGAAGGACGCGCCCTTAAGCTCCATCCGCTGGTTTGTACCGCGTACAACGCCGACTTCGACGGCGACCAGATGGCTGTGCACGTACCGCTGTCCGCAGAGGCGCAGGCCGAGGCTCGCTTCCTGATGCTCGCAGCCGGCAACCTGCTCAAGCCCTCCGACGGTAAGCCCGTAGTCGTACCTACTCAGGATATGGTACTCGGTTCCTACTATCTGACGCTTGATAAGGACGGCGAGCCCGGCGAGGGCAAGGCGTTCAAGGATATCGACGAGGCTCTGATGGCTTATCAGACCGGCGTCGTCACCCTCCACAGCAAGATCAAGGTAAGACGCGAGGCAGAGATCGACGGCGAGCTCAGACACGCCCTTGTCGATACCTCCGTCGGTAAGATAATATTCAACCGTTCCATCCCGCAGGATCTCGGCTTCGTTGACAGAAGCGATCCCGAGAACGCCTTCCGCTTCGAGGTCGACTTCCTCGTCGGCAAGAAGCAGCTCGGTAAGATCATCGACGCCTGCATCCGCGTGCACGGCACCGAGGTCACCGCTGTAGTGCTCGATGAGGTCAAGGCGCAGGGCTACAAGTATTCTACCCGCGGCGCTATCACCGTCGCCGTCTGCGACGCGAAGATCCCGCCCGAGAAGAAGGCTATCATCGCCCAGGCAGAGGCTGACGTCGACGCTATCCGCGAAGAGTTCAACATGGGTCTTCGTTCCGATCAGGAGAGATACGAGAAAGTCCTCTCCATCTGGGAGAAGGCGACAAACGACGTCACCGACAAGCTGCAGGAAAACCTTGACAGATACAACCCGATCTACATGATGGCGGACTCCGGAGCCCGTGGTTCCATGAGCCAGATCCGTCAGCTCGCAGGTATGCGCGGACTTATCGCGAATACCTCCGGTAAGACGATCGAGATCCCGATCCGAGCCAACTATCGTGAAGGTCTGAACATCTTGGAATACTTCATTTCTTCGCGCGGCGCGCGTAAAGGTCTCGCCGATACCGCTCTGCGTACCGCAGACTCGGGTTATCTGACCCGTCGTCTGGTCGACGTATCGCAGGAGGTCATCATCCGTGAGGACGACTGCCACGCCAACGAAGGTCTTGAGATATTCGATATAAAAGCCGGCAAGCAGGTCATCGAAGAGATGCACGAGCGTCTCATCGGCCGCTACCTCGTCCGCGACTTCTGTGATGAGAACGGCAACGTCCTTGTTTCAAAGGATAAGCTCATGGGCGAGCCCGAGGCAGATATCATCTGCAACTCCGGCGTCGAGAGCGTCGAGATCCGCTCCATCCTCGCCTGCCGCTCCAAGCACGGCGTATGCCAGAAGTGCTACGGCTCCAACCTCGCGAACGGTCATCCCGTAACCGTCGGCGAGGCGGTCGGCATCATCGCGGCACAGTCCATCGGCGAGCCCGGTACACAGCTGACGATGCGTACCTTCCATACAGGCGGCGTTGCGTCCGCAGAGGATATCACACAGGGTCTTCCCCGTGTCGAAGAGCTTTTCGAGACCCGTAAGCCCAAGAACCTCGCTATCATCTCCGAGATCGACGGCGACGTTCGCTTCGAGGATATCAAGAACACACGCCATGCCGTCGTCTACAACATCGAGACCGCCGAGGAGAAGAGCTATCTGATCCCGTTCGGCTTCCGTGTAGCCGTAGAAGAGGGTCAGCATATCCGCAAGGGCGACAAGATCACCGACGGCGCCGTCAATCCGCACGACATCCTCGAGATCATGGGCGCCAAGGCTGTGCAGGACTACCTCATCAGCGAGGTACAGAGCACCTACCGTCTGCAGGGTGTTGATATCAACGATAAGCACATCGAGGTCATCGTGCGCCAGATGCTCAAGAAGGTGCGCGTGGATGATCCCGGCTCCACCGATTTCATGCCCGGTCAGATGTACAACCGCAACGACGTCCTCTATGCCAACAAGCTCATCAAGGAGCGCATAGCAGGCGGCGAGGAGGGTCTGAGAGAGGCTACATGGACTCAGCTCCTGCTGGGTATCACCAAGGCTTCTCTGGCTACCGACAGCTTCCTGTCCGCAGCGTCCTTCCAGGAGACCACCCGCGTCCTCACCGACGCCGCCATCAAGGGCAAGGTCGATCCGCTGGTCGGTCTGAAGGAGAACGTCCTCATCGGTAAGCTGGTTCCCGCCGGCACCGGTATGAGCAGGTACAACAATATCGAGCTCGAAGAGAACTTCATCCCCACAGCTCCGGTCGCTCCTACAGAGGAATAATCTATATACCCATCATAAATATGAGCCTTCCGCAAGGAGGGCTCTTTTTATATGATCTCATAAAGCCGCTGTGCATCTGCTGATTGTGCAATTCGTCCAAAAACGGACATGATTTTTCTATGCTCAAAATGAGCCCGATTCGCTCTTTGTTTATTGAATTGGTTACGCTTTTGTAATATAATTATCATAATAGCATCAGTGTGTGTATTTTTAGGTTGCACACACCTGTTAAAAAACAGTACACAGGAGGAGATTGAATTGAAACAGACAAAACGAGCGGTCAGCTTATTGCTTGTTATGACTATGATCATAGCTATGTTCACGATATGCATAGTCCCGGCGAGCGCGGCTGATCCTCAGGACATCCCTCTGCTCGGCGACGTTGACCGCAACGGAAGAATAACGGTCACCGACGCTTTGCAGCTGCAGCAATCATTATCTCATCGAGCCGGTTCTCTCGATTATCGCGGCATGACCGAGGACGATATAGAGTTCAGGATCGCGAACACCTATCACGACTCAAAGATAGACGCGGTCGATGTATTTTATATCCAGCTTTTCTGTTCGCACGACAGCAGAGCTCAGGGCAAAGGTATAGGCGAGCCTATTGATATGCCCGAGAATCCTACAGAGGCTCCTACATCTGCTCCTACCGAATCTGCGACCGAGGCGCCGACCTTTGCGCCCGGTAAGGCGACGGTCACGGTACACGGCCTCAACGGTCAGTCCAATACCCGCGAGTTCAACGTCGGCGATACCTTCACGGTATACACTACCCTTGACGCATCCGCTGCCTCAGAAGGCGGCAAGATCGCCGCGATCAACGGTACGCAGATATTCAACACCGCTATACTTACCCAGCTCGATCAGCGCGGAGATAAGGATCTGTTTACCAACCTGAACGAAATGTTCCCGATCACCGGCAACTCTACCGTAGCCAGACTGATCAGGGGCAGCAATATCGTTTACAACGCCTCCACACCTTATGTGGATGACCGCGCTTTCCTGTTCAACAGCGATGAATCCTTGGTTCTTGTCACGAGATATCAGGTCAAAAACCCCGGTACCTGTGATATCAAGAACGTTCTGAACACGCTGGTCAAGGCTGATGAAGACCTTACCCGTCTGGTCAATAAGGGCAAGACGGCAGACGGCGTAGAGCTTGCGATGATCGCGTCGTTTGATGCTCCCGGCACACAGCCGACAGAAGCGCCTACAGATGCTCCGACATCAGCTCCCACACAGGCTCCGACAGCTGCTCCGACATCGGCTCCCACGGCTGCACCAACAGCTGCGCCGACACAAGCTCCCACACAGGCTCCCACAGCTGCTCCGACAACTGCACCCACATCCGCTCCCACGGCCGCTCCCACGGCTGCTCCCGACCAGGCTACGGTTACTCTTAAGGGCCTCAAGGGACAGACCGAAACAAGAGTATTCAACGTGGGCGACACCTTTACCGTCTACACCATCCTCAATTCCGCGGCACTGGAAGGCGGCGCTATCGGATCGCTGAACGCAAAACAGTACTATACCGTTTCTAACCTTACTTTGACCGATCCGGTCAAGGCAAGCGGCGCACCCAAGTATCCGGCAGAGATGTTCCCGATACTCAAGAGCCCCGTTGCAAACTGCAAATCCGGTTATATCACCTTCAATGCCACCACAATGAGCTTCGGTGAGGATGCGTTCGTATTCAACAGCAACGACAGCCTGCTGATCGTTACCAACTATCAGGTAACTGCACCCGGCGATGCCGAGGTCTATATGAATGTCACAACTCTTGCGGCGGCTAACTATGAGCTTACCCGACTTGTTGATAGGGGCGTAGATGTTTACGACCACTTCAAGCTCGAGTCGCACTTTGAGAAGCCCGAAGCCGGTACGGATCCTCCGACAGAGGCTCCTACCTCTGCTCCCACTCAGGCTCCCACAGCAGCCCCCACAGCAGCTCCCACAGCTGCACCCACAGCTGCACCGACTGCAGCACCGACAGCTGCTCCGACTGCAGCCCCGACAGCTGCTCCCACTCAGGCTCCGACAGCTGCTCCGACACAGGCTCCTACAGCAGCACCCACAACAGCACCCACAACAGCTCCAACAGCGGCTCCCGATAAGGCGATCGTTACCGTACACGGCTTGAACGGTCAGTCCGAGACCCGCGAGTTCAACGTCGGCGATACCTTCACCGTATACACCACGCTCGATACCTCCGCTTCGGCAGAAGGCGGAAAGATCGCCGCCCTCAACGGCACACAGACGTTCAATACCGCTTTACTTACCCAGCTTGATCCGCGAGGTGATAAGGATCTGTTCACCAATCTGGATGCTATGTATCCGATCACGGGCAACAATACCGTAGCAAGACTGCTCAGAGGCAGCAACATCGTATATAACGCGTCCACACCTTATTTAGATGA
>ONPE01000041.1 GCA_900319615.1 uncultured Eubacteriales bacterium | reverse complement strand
AGGGTCGCTCCGTAGATTGCGCCCGAGACCACAGCCCACGGGTTGTGATGCATGGCGGCGGTTATCACGAGCAGCGGTATCGCGGCTAAGGCAAAGGCTCCGCCGACGATATGGGTCACCATGTTGGTGATCTCCTCACCCCTCGTATAATCCGGCAGCGCCGTTTTATACTTGTGCCTCTCCGCCTTAAGATCACCGCTTAAAGCACGCGCGGCATTCATTGTGCGTCCTCTCTGACGTCGCCGGTAAAGAACAGCGCGACTGTTCCCGTACCGGTATGACAGCCGATGGTGGTGCCGATGTCGAAGATCGGTACCTCCTTGACGTTCTTGAAGCGCTTGAGAACCTGATCTCTGACAAACTCTGCGTCCTCGATGCAGTCGGAATTACATATATAGCACAGGCCGCTGTATCTTTTGCCGTCGTCGGCGTGCTGCTCCATCTTGTCGACAAGCGCGGTGAGCACCTTTTTCTTGGTACGAACCTTGCTGATGACCTTGAGCTTACCGTCCGGGCTGACGCAAAGCAGGGGGCAGATCTCGAAGATACCGCCGAGGATGCCGCTGACCTTGGAGACGCGGCCGCCCTTGATATAGTAGGTCAGGTCGGTGGAGCAGAACCAATGCTGGACGTCCTGACGGTGCTCTATCGCCCACTGGTACAACGTGTCGATATCGTCGCCCGCAGCGCGTCTTTGCGAGAGCATGGTGAGGAACAGACCCGAGCCGGATGACGCACAGAGAGAATCCACCACATACAGCTTCCTGTCCGGGAACTCCGAGCGCAGCATATTAGCCGCCGCGTTTGCGCTTTGCACGGTATTTGAGATACCGGAGGACAGGCAGATATGGATGACGTCCTTATCCTCGAGCAGCAGCTCGCGGAAGTAGTCGACATACTCGCCCACGGAGACCTGTGAGGTCGAGGTGTCGGCGCCGTCACGGATATGACTGTAAAACTCCTTCGCGCTCATCCCGGTGAAGAGGTCGTCTGTGTATGACTTGCCGTTGACCACAAAATGGAAGCCGATATATCTGACGTCGAGCTTTTCGAACATCTCCGGCGTCATATCGCAGGTGGAACAGCAGCTTATGATATAACTCATAACTATCACTCCTGATCATTTTGATATTATACTCTTCTCTGATTAACAGCTTAACATCTGCTGCGTTTGATCCGGCATAGCAAATGTTTTTCGTTACATCAAAGAACAGTATTACTTACGCGAGCTTATACTAATATTCAATAAAAAGCAGACAAATAATTATCGAGGATGATTTTCGCAAGACAAGGCGAACGACGCAGGCAGGCTGGCGCCTGTCAAGGAGTTCAACGAAAAATTGCGGAAATCAGACCGATAAGAATGTCGAGTTTTTATTGGAAATTAGTATTATGCCCGACTTTTGATACATACCATTTTACACGGTTTTTGTCAAACTGCAATCTATTATCACCCTCGGGCGGTCTACTGTTGCCCGATTGCCATTCTACAGCAAAAAACAAGTGAGTAGAGCGCCCCGAAAGGTACTCTACTCACAGTAGAAACTCAGTTATATCCTCATTGTTTCGGCTTTTTGCGTATCGAGAACGCAAAGATGATGATTATCTGAGCCGGTATGCCGAGCAGGAAAAGCTGCCACCAGTTTTTGTCCAAAGCGGACAGATATATCAGGCAGATTATGCTCCACACCAGCGCGGATATTATGTACAGGTTCAGCGAGCGGTCTCCCCAGATGGAGTTGAGCACCAGCAGGGTTATCAGCGATACGGGTATCGCGCAGACGAACACGATCCAGCTGAATACTCCGGCGAGCCAGAGTATGACGAACACCAGCACAGCAAGCGCCCAGATGCCGGCGAGCACCGTCAGCAGGATGAACCTGCGGCTGTAGCGACGTTCTTTTGTCTCGGGCTCAAGCTTCTCGTCGGGGTCGTGAGGGGTGATAAGATAATCCACCGTGACTCCGCCGAGGTCGGCGATCTCCTTCAACACGAAAACATCGGGGATAGACTCGCCTCTCTCCCACTTCGATACCGATTTATCGGAGTAGTTCAGCTTCTCACCCAGCTGCGCCTGAGTCAGATTAAGCGACGTTCGCAGCATCGTTATATTTTCGGCAACAATTTTTTTGTTATCCTGCATTTATAATCACCATAAAAATCCAATTAGTTTTTTTATTATACCACAAACGCGATATTAAATCAAGTGGTATTAGTTTCGGCAAAAGGAAAGCCCGCAGACGGGCTGCGAGCTATAAGTTATAATTCTGATATCGAATTATTTATATTTCTTTTACAGAACTTTAGCAAGGAAACTCTTCAAGCGGTCGCTCTGCGGATTGTCAAAGATCTCGCTCGGGGTGCCTTCCTCGATTATCACGCCGCCGTCCATGAACACGACACGCGAGCCGACCTCACGCGCGAAGCCCATCTCGTGGGTAACGACGACCATGGTGGAGCCTTCTTTCGCGAGCTCCTTCATAACATCCAGAACCTCGCCGACCATCTCGGGATCGAGAGCGGACGTAGGCTCGTCAAAGAGCATCACATCGGGCTCCATGCACAGGGCGCGCACGATGGCGATACGCTGCTTCTGTCCGCCGGAGAGCTGAGAGGGATAAGCATCGGCGCGGTCTGCGAGACCTACGCGCTCCAAAAGCTCCATCGCCTTGGCGTTGGCTTCTTCCTTGCTCTTTTTCAGCAGCTTCTGCGGACCGATGGTCATGTTGCGCAGGATAGTCATATTCGGGAAGAGGTTGAAGTGCTGGAACACCATGCCCATCTTCTGGCGGTGCTTGTTGATGTTAACGTGCGGCTCGGTGATATTGACTCCCTCGAAAAGGATCTCGCCCGAGGTGGGGAGCTCGAGAAGATTGAGCGCGCGCAGGAAGGTCGATTTGCCTGAGCCGGAGGGGCCGATGATGACGATGACCTCGCCGCGGCTGATCTCCATGCTCACGCCGTCGAGGGCGTGGATGGTACCTTCCTTAAAGTGCTTCTTAAGGTCGTTGACCTTGATCAAAACATTATCGTTCACTCTTTCTCAGCCTCCTCTCGACTTTACCTACCAGCCATGTCAGCAGCATGACGATGACCAGATAAATCAGCGCTACGGCGATCAGCGGCATAAACGCCGAGAAGGTGACGCCGCGGATAGAGTTGCCGGCGCGTGTGAGATCCATGATGCCGACATAGCCGGCGACAGACGTCTCTTTGAGCAGGACGATGAACTCGTTGAGCAGAGTCGGCAGAACATTCTTGAACACCTGCGGGATGATGATGTAGATCATCGTCTGCAGATAGTTGAAGCCGATGGAGCGACCTGCCTCGAACTGACCCTTATCTATAGCCATGATGCCGCCGCGAAGTATCTCGGCGACATACGCTCCGGAGTTGATACCGAAGGCGAGGGTAGCGACGAGGATATCGTTCGTAGAATTGGCAAAGATGATAAAGTAGATTATCAGCAGCTGAACGACCACAGGCGTGCCGCGGATGATCGTCAGGTATATCTTGCAGATAACGTTGAAGAAGCCGAGGATATAGTAGCCTATAGACTTCTGATACTTCATGTTCTCGCCGTTGTTGTCGTAGGTCGTGCGCACCGCGGCTACGATGATACCCAGCAGTATGCCGATGATAGCGGCAAAGAAGGTTATCAGCAGGGTATTCTCCAAACCGCGCAGCAGCGAAAGCCAGCGATCCTTTTGTATAAAATTCAGGTCGAACTGAGCCGACAGACCGGCCCACCATTCAGCCATAACTCCACCCCCGTAGGTTCACAAGGTATCGGCGTTCGTGCTAATATTCAATAAAAACCAGACCGATAATATTCAATAAAAACCAGACCGATAAGAATGTCGAGTTTTATAGAAAATCAGTATCAAATCTGCGCCGAAAGATAATATAGAAAATAAGGGAGCGAAGTCTACTCCGCTCCCCTGCGAATGTCAAATGATTAACCGGCTGTGATGTACTTGTCGACGATCTTCTTCACGGTACCGTCCGCGATCAGATCCTTAAGAGCAGCGTTGATCTTGTCGAGCAGCTCGGTGTTCTCCTTAGCTACGCAGATAGCGTACTCTTCGGTGACATAGTCGGTGTCGAGGATGACCAGGCCGTCGTTTGCTGCGACATAGCTCTTAGCAGGCTCGTTGTCAATGATGACAGCGTCGACCTTCTTGGATGCGAGAGCGGCAACAGCGTCGTTACCGGTCTCATACTCTACGACCTCGCTCTTGCTGTCTGCAAGATCGTCGGTAGCGTAGATGTCGCCGGTGGTGGAGAGCTGAACGCCTACCTTGTACTCGCCCGCCTTGATATCGTCGAAGGACTTGATCTCGGAGCCCTGGGGAACGATGATGACCTGAACGCCTGTAGCGTAGGTGGTGGAGAAGTTTACGGACTCAAGACGCTCTTCGGTAACGGTCATGCCCGCCATACCCATGTCGTACTTGCCGGACTGGACGCCTGCGATGATAGCGCCGAACTCGATGTCGACGATCTCGAGGGTCATGCCGAGCTTGTCTGCGATAGCGGCAGCGATCTCAGCGTCGATACCGATGACGTTCTCGCCGTCTTCCTTCATCTCATAGGGAGGGAAGGACGCGTTGGTAGCCATGGTGAGAACAGGCTTCGGAGCCTCGGTTGCAGCAGTGTTGGAGTTGCCGCAGCCTGCGAGAGCCGCTACTGAAGCGATCATAGCAACGACCATGATCAGTGCGATAATCTTTTTCATTTTTTTACCTCATTTCTTTGTTATAAAAATAAATATAATCAACCTAAACTAATATATAACAAATCGGGATTTTATGCAAGGAAAAACCACGATATGTCCCGATTTTCATGCAAATTAACAATTGGCAGATTACACCGGTCGCCAATTATGGGCATTTTCATAGTTTATTTTCAGATATCCGGGGCTTTATGCAGCTATGCATAAAAATATGCAATCAGAACGAGGTCAGGAAAGCCCTGAGCCTGTCGCTCCTCGGCTGATCCAGTATCTCGGGGCCGCCCTGCTCGGCTATAACGCCGCCGTCCATGAAGATGATCTTGTCCGAAACCTCGTGAGCGAAGGTCATCTCGTGGGTCACGATTATCATGGTCATGCGCTTCTCGGCGAGCTTGCGGATTACCTTAAGAACCTCGCCGGTGAGCTCGGGATCGAGAGCCGAGGTCGGCTCGTCGAAGCACAGGATATTCGGCTTCATGGCGAGAGCTCTCGCTATCGCCACACGCTGCTGCTGTCCGCCGGATAGCTCGCAGGGGTAGCTGTTCCTCTTCTCGAGCAGACCCACGCTGTCGATCAGCGACAGGGCGTCCTGCTCTATCTCCTCTTTGGTGCCCTTGTTCAGCAGACGGGGCGCGAGGGTGACGTTATCCAAAACCGTGTACTGTGGGAAAAGATTGAAGTTCTGGAACACCAGCCCGAAGTGCAGGCGCTTCTGTCTGAGCTCCGACTCAGACGGGCGCTTGTTGACGGCAGCGTCGAAGATAGCGTCGCCGTTTACGATTATCTGTCCTTCGTCAGCAAACTCCAGCGAGTTAAGGCAGCGCAGGAGGGTGGTCTTTCCCGATCCCGAGGAGCCGATGATCGACAGCACCTCGCCCTTATCGAGAGTAAAGTCGATGCCTCTGAGCACGTGGTTGCGGCCAAAGCACTTTTTTATGTTTTTGACTTCCAATACCGACATATCGCCGCCTCCTTATGCATTAAAGTAGCCGAGCTTCTTCTCTACCCTGCCGAACAGCAAGGTGAGGATGCCCGAGAACGCGAGGTAGTACACGCCGGTGAAGAACAGCGGCCAGATGGCGCCGGAGATACCCTGGCTGCCCTTCATGAACGCCTGACCTGCCCAGATGACCTCCTGCAGCGCGATGATGCGCGCGAGCGAGGTATCCTTGACAAGGGTGATGATCTCGTTGGACATGGGCGGCACGATGCGCTTTATCATCTGCAAAAGCGTGATCTTGAAGAAGATCTGGCTCTTTGACAAGCCGAGCACCTGACCCGCCTCCTGCTGTCCGTGGGGCACGCCCTGTATGCCGCCCCTGTAGATTTCGGAGAAGTAGCAGGCGTAGTTGAAGATGAACGCGACAGCCGACGCGATGAAGCGGCCGGTCTCGCCGCCGCCCCAAAGCTGCTTGCCGAATACCAGACCCGGGAAGTAGAAGATGATCAGCAGCTGCAGCATCAGCGGAGTACCGCGGATGATCCATACGATGACGCGCACTATCTTAGACAGCGGCTTGAACTTGCTCATGGAGCCGAAAGATATCAGCAGACCGAGCGGCAGAGCGCCCAGCAGAGTGACCGCGAACAGCTTCAAGGTCTGCAGAAAGCCTACGTTCAGCGCATGAAAAACTATCGGGAATTGTTCGAAAAATGAATCCATATGAACCTCTCAAAATCCATAGTAATCAACGTGATCGTGCCGGATCATCCCGGAGCACAAGCCGGTTTGCCTGTCCCTGATGACAGAGCACATCAACGATCATCAGCGGGGTTCCCTCATAAAAGCGAATCGTTTTTGCCCTTATGACGTTATCCCGTATACCGCCCTATACCGCGTGATCCGGGCGTGCGGAATTGTCTGTAATAACCGACCAAAGACAGAGAGCCGCTGAGCCCTCTGTCTTAGGAAAATCAGTTATTATCAGTAAATTATTTGATCAGAGCAGCCTGAACGCCGTACTTCTCGGCTGTGGCCTGCATGGTGCCGTCAGCCTTAGCAGCGGCGAAGAACTCGTTGCACTTGGCTACGAGATCGGAGCCCTTGCGGAAGCCTACGCCGTACTCCTCGGAGTTCAGAGAAGCGGTATAGGTGAGCTGAGCGTAACCGGTGCCCTCGCCGATCATAGCGGCAGCCATGAGGGAGTCGATGATAGCAGCGTCGCAGGTGCCGGAGGCAACCTCCATCAGCGCTGTAGCCTGGTCCTTGACCTCGGTGAACTTGAAGCCGTAAGCCTCTGCCTGCTCCTGACCTGCTGAGCCGCTCTCAACAGCGAAGTTGAGCTCCTTGCAGGCGTCGGCGGTAGCATACTTGTCGGCAGAATCCTTGTTGACAACAACTACCTGAGCATTGTTGCAGTAGGGATCGGAGCAATCCATAGCGGAAGTGACCTCTTCGGTAAGAGTCATGCCGTTCCAGATGCAGTCAACCGTGCCGCCGTTGAGCTCGAGGATCTTGTTGTCCCAGTCGATCTCGACGAACTCTACTTCTACGCCCAGATTGCCGGCGAAAGCCTTAGCCATGTCAGCGTCAAAGCCGACCCACTCGCCGCCCTCGGCATGGAAATCCATGGGCTCGAAATCTGTGATACCTACGACCAGCTTGCCCTTAGCCTTGATGTTATCAAGGTCTGCGCCGGCAGCCTTCTGATCTGCTGTTGCGGCAGCCTCGGTAGCTTTGGCAGCCTCGGTAGCCTTGGCGGCTTCGGTTGCAGTGTTGTTGCTGTTGCCGCAGGCAGCAAGTACAGCTACGACCATGAGCACAGCCATGGTCAGTGCGATAATTCTTTTCATAATGTCCTCCATAATATGCGGTAAGTCCGCTTGTTCTGTACCGGGAGAGCCCGGCTTGATGCCGATCCGCAGCCCCTGACGCAGCTTTGGCAAAGCAGGGTATACGGATACAGCGTACAACGCATATTATTTTATCGTATTAGCATGCTAAAGTCAATATCCAACTTGCACAAATTAACCTTTATGCCGGCGCAAGGTAATGTATCAAATCCCGACTCCGGCACAGTATACCGGATAGTTCCGGCGATTCTGCTGTCAAAGATTGCTTACGGATCATCAAAAAAGTCTTTGCGACGGAGTTTTGACTCCGCGAAAATCAGCCGGATCACAACCGTCCGGGCAAAACAAAAGCAGCGGTCAAAAAACCGCTGCCTGAGCTTTAAGGTTAAATATTATTCTTTGATCTTCTTAACAGCAAACGCGCCCATACCGAGAGCAAGGATCGAGAATACGATGATCATGTACAGCGGGTCGCCGGTCTTAGGCGATGTGCCGCTGCCGCCGCCGGAAGAAGAAGGAGTATCCGGAGTAGCGGGCTTGCCGTCTTTCTCGAAGATAGCGTTAGCTATGATGTCGGAATGGGGTCTGATAACGAGCTTGGGGGTAGTCAGGTTGCCCTCAACGATATCATACTCGCCCTTGATGTCCCACTTTGAGAACTTACCGTCTTTAACATTAGCAGTGAGAGTAACAAGGCCGTCATCGGAAGGATCGATAATAACGGTGTTCTTATCAGCGGATGCATCACCCAGGCTGCCGTCTGAGGGAGAATAAGTAACAACAATGGAATACTGCTCCTTCGGTACAGGGCTGCTGTCAGCAAAAACCGTAACACCCAGAGCAAATATCATAACGATAGCCAGAGCGATTGTAATTAATCTTTTCATAGTAATCATCTCCACGAGTCAAAATAACTTAATGTTAGCATTATAATACCATTACCCAACTGTATTTGTCAATAGCTATTTCAGAATTAAAGGAACAATTTTTACAATTTTGTATCTTTTGTTTTTTATGTTTTTCACAAAGAAACGACCGATCCATCGCAGTTTTCGCACGACAGACCGGTCTTTTTCCTTATATTTGCCGATAGATCCCGCTACTTCGACAAACAGAGCTGAAGGCGATCGGCGGCCTTGCCGAATTCTCCGGCGTAGCCGTCCTGATAGGCTGAGCGCTCGTTGTCGTACTGCCAAGGGAAGTATCCGCCGCCTGTGGGAGAGAGCCTGTATTTCGCCCTCAGATACCCGTGCGCCGCGGCATAAGCCTTAGGCGTACCGTAGATGACCTCTACAGCGTCGACGGGCTTGCCGTTGCCGGCGTAGCCGTTCCTGCTGTCGGAGATATCGCAGCCGGTGACGTACGGCAGCCAGTTGCCGCCGAGCACATGGACGCGGTAGCGCACCGTACCGGATGACGCCCTTATCGCGACGTCTGTTATCGGAGAGCCCTTTATCCCGGCAAAATCGCTCAGATCGGCGACCTCGGGCAGCCACCTGCCCTTTGTACGCACGCGATAGCTCACCGAAGGAGTCGCCTGTGATCCTTCAGACTTACCGTCATACGCGGGTCTTCCGGCGCATGACACCACCGAAAGCGGTCGCCTCTGTCTGAGCACGGCGCCGTTTGACGAGGAACCTGTGTTGCCCTCGATGGTCGTCAGGGTACCGTCGGAGTTCACGCTCTCGATGATGCCGACATGGTGACTCACGTAGGTTCCGGGCACAAGCTCGGAGCGCTCGCTGTTCCAGTGAAAAAACACAACGTCGCCCTTTTTGAAGCCGGAGGTCACCAGCCGCCCCTTATCCTGAAACGCCTTTGCCGCGTAGCCGCAGTTGGCGGTCTTGGTATAGAGCAGCGATGAAGCGCCGGCTTTATTGAACACCCACTGTACGAAGACCTCGCACCAGTCGTAGCCCGAGCCGGAGACCTCCGCTCCGTAATACCATGTGTTGTACTTGCACCTTTTGACGTCGGA
>ONPE01000203.1 GCA_900319615.1 uncultured Eubacteriales bacterium | reverse complement strand
CTTCTCCGACAAGGTGTTCATCCAGCCGCACTCCGACGGCACCTTTACCATGAGCGCCGAGGTCATGCTCTCGCCGCAGTTCTACGGCTGGCTGTTCTCATTCGGCGATAAGGCTCGCATCGTGTCGCCCAAGGCGGCTAAGGAGGGCTTCTGCGATTATCTGCGCAGCGTAGGGGAGTTCTATAACTGACGTTCGATAGCCTGCGAAACATCTGAGAGCGCAGGATATGTTATTATAATACAGTACGATCCATTATAAGAGAGAAGGTAATTATGAGCGGTATTGTTTTGGCGTCTCAGTCGCCCCGCAGACGGGAGCTGATGGCGCGCATCACGACGGATTTTGAAGTGAAGGTATCCGAGGTAGACGAGATCCTGCCCGAGGGCACGGCTCCCGAAGATACGGCGGCATATCTCGCCGAGCTCAAGGCGTCGGCTGTCGCTGCCGAGTGCCCCGACAAGACCGTCATAGGCGCCGACACTGTCGTCATCCTCGACGGCGAGGTGCTCGGCAAGCCTCATGATCCTGCCGACGCGGAGCGTATGCTCAGAGCTTTGTCCGGCAAGACTCACACCGTCATCACCGGCTGCTGTATCATCTCACACGGTCAAAGATCTACCTTCTCAGAAGAAACCAAGGTCAGGTTCTATCAGCTCAGCGATAAGGATATCGCAGAGTATATCGCGACCGGCGAACCGTTCGACAAAGCCGGAGCATACGGCATACAGGGATACGGCTCGCTGCTTGTCAGGGGGATAGAGGGCGATTTCTTCAACGTCGTCGGCTTCCCGGTCGGCAGGCTCAACATCGAGTTAAAGCGCATGGGCGCTATTTAATGGCAATACCGCACAATTCGCGGAGCACGCCTTGCTTGTATCTTATTCCGTCAGTCCGTCCAAAAATCAGCACCCATACGTCAGTATGCGAACTGATTATTTGTCCACTCTGACGAAAAATCTAACTTCGCAATCCGCACACCTGAATTATGCGGTATTGCCATAAGGAAGTGCAAAGGCATGACACATCTGTTTATCCTCAACTCCTTTGCAGGTACAAAGGATTCTACCCCCGACCTCAAAGCTAAAATAGACGCCATGCACAGGGACGACGTCGTTGTCGAGTACACTCAGTGCAGGGGCGACGCCGAGAATATCGCCCGCCGCTATGCGCAGAAGGGCGAGCCCCTCAGGGTGTACGCCTGCGGTGGCGACGGCACGGCTAACGAGGCTGTGCACGGTCTGATGGGCTTCGACGACGTCGCGCTGGGTCTTATACCTGTCGGCACCGGCAACGATTATGTGCGTTCTCTCCCCGGCGATCAGGCAGGCTTCCTCGATCCCGAGAGGATGGTAAACGGCTCCGTCATCACCGTCGATCTGCTCCTCTGCAACGGCAGATACGCCCTTAACGTGATCTCCGTCGGCTACGACTGCGAGGTCGCCGACAGAGCGCAGAAGAACAAGCGCCTGCCTCTGATGAACGGCTCCCTTGCATACAAGATGGCGATAGCCCAGTGCATCCTTACAAAGCGCAAGCATAATTTCGTCTCTTATGCCGACGGCGAAGAGATTCCGCTCGCCGAAGGATACAAGACGCAGATGCTTGCCGTAGCCGCAAAGGGCAAATACTACGGCGGAGGCATCATGGCTACCCCGTATGCCGAGCTCGACGACGGGCTGATAGACTTCATGGCTATCCCCACCGTACCGGTAAGCTACTTTACATGGATGCTCGGGCCCTTCACCCGGGGCGAGCACATCGACCACCCCAAGGGCAAAGAGTTTATCACACATAAAAAGTGCCGTGAGCTCCGGCTCGACAACAACGGCGATATAAAGATCGGCATCGACGGCGAGATGTTCGTGATGAAAGACCCCGTCATCACCGTCGTACCGAAGGCTTTCAAAATAATTGTTCCGAAGGATTGATTTTTTGCAGATATTCAAGACAGCCTCACACAAAAGGCGCGGACTTATCATAGCTGTCATACTCACGGCGCAGATCTTGGCTCTGTGCTGTATTTCCGCTGTCTATGCAATTGATTCATCCGCTTCGTCAACGCCGGATTCGGCTGATACGGAGTCTGTATCTCTGCTTGTGGACAGCTGCACCGAGAAGATCGGAGGCAGCATCTATAAGGCTTCTCACAGCCGGGGCGAGTGGCTCTATCAGCTGATGGAAGCCGCAGGCACGCGTATCTCAGCCGACCGCAGCGACCGCGAGGGTATCTTCCGCGACGCGATGCTGCACCGTATCATCGGTACCGATAACGCGAGCGACCCCGAGGCGCCCGTTACGCGCCGGTTCGCCGCTATGACGCTGGTAAGAGCGCTCAGCTACCGTGAGCGCAGCATAGGCTATATCTCCGATATCAACTCGTCAGAGTCATATATGCAGACCGCCGCATATTACGGCTACTTCATCCCCGACCTTGATTACCGCGTTTATCCCGACGCAGAGCTTACCGACTCAGAGTGGGATATGCTGCGTACCGAGCTCGGGCGCTATAAGGCGCTGCACGGCAAGCGTGTGCTGTCCTTCGGCGACAGCATCATGTACGGCAGCGGTAACTCCGGCGAGGGTATGTCCGATATGATAGCCGAGAAGTACGGCATGACCTGCTCCGATTACGCGATACCCGGCGCTACGATGGGCGTCAGCGAGGGCAGGGATCATATCCCCGATCAGCTCCGCAGAGCCTACGCCAAAAAGGAGCAGGCGGATATCATCCTGATAAACGGCGGCACAAATGATTTTGTGCGCACCGCGCTGGGCAGCATACGCGACAGCCGCGATATAAAAAATACCTCCGAGACCGATTTCACCGGCGGCTTTGAGAAGTGTATGTGGATGCTTCGAGAAAACTGGGGCGATACCCCGGTCGTATACATCCGCGTACACGATATGAAGCTCGGCAAACAGCAGAATGAGGAAGCCTACGGCGACAGAGCTCTTGCCCTCGCAGAAAAGTGGGGAGTCACTTCCGTCGACCTCTTCCACGGCACCGAGCTGAATACCGACGATCTATTCATGCGCGAGCGATACACTTACCGCGCTCCGACTCCGGGCGCCGTTTACGACGCGATACATCCCACCGCTTTGGGATACGCAAAATACTACCTGCCGCTTATCGGCGACGCCGTATGGCAGGTCATGAAC
>ONPE01000003.1 GCA_900319615.1 uncultured Eubacteriales bacterium | reverse complement strand
TGCTTGACGAGGATATCCTTGACGTTGTCCTCGTCCTTCTTGACGGGCTCAGGACGGGTCGGGAACAGCGGAGCGTTCGCCGTGTGAATCTCAAAGTTATCGTAACCGTAGATACGGGTGATCTCCTCGATGATGTCAGCCTTGATGGTGACGTCCTTGGTCGCGCGCCACGAGGGCACGAGAACCTCGAAGTTATCGTCCCTGCACACAGCCTCAAAGCCGAGGCGCTGCAGAGTACCCACGATGGTGTCGTTGTCGATCTCGATACCGGTGTACTTGTCCACATAAGCCTTGTCGAAGCTCAGGCGAACGGTCGGATAATGATAGACATACTCGTCGGTCAGAGAGGATACCACCTTGATACCGCCGTCGTACTGCTTCAAAAGATAGACGAATCTCGCGATAGCGGCTACGGTCAGCTCGGGATCGAGCGACTTCTCGTATCTCATGGACGCGTCGGTGCGGTGAGAGAGGCGGACTGTAGACTTGCGGATGGACGCCGCGTCAAAGGTCGCGGACTCCAGAGTCAGGGTGTTGGTATCCTCGACGATCTCGCTGTCGAGACCGCCCATGATACCGGCGATAGCCACCGGCTCGTCGTCGTTGCAGATCATCAGGGTATCGGTATCTATATGGCGCTCCACGCCGTCGAGGGTCTTGAAATCGAAGTCATGATCATAGCGCTTGATGCGTATCTTCTCCACCTTACGGCTGTCGAAGGCGTGCATGGGCTGACCCATCTCGAGCATGAGATAGTTGGTCATGTCGGCGAGGAAGTTGATGGCTCTCATGCCGCAGTAGAACAGGCGGATACGCATATCCACGGGCGATACGTTACGGCTGATGTTCTCGAACTGCAGGCAGGAGTAACGGTAGCACAGCGGATCCTCTATATCCATATCCACCTTGGGGAGAGAGTCGTAAGCGCTCAGATCGTCAAAATCGAGAGCCTTGAGAGGTCTCTGCGCGATAGCGGCGAACTCGCGCGCTATACCGTAGTGGCTCCACAGGTCGGGGCGGTTGGTAAGAGATTTGTTATCCACCTCAAAGATGATATCGTCGATGGCGTACACGCTCTTGAGATCGGTACCGTTCGCGATATCGTCGGTGATCTCCATGATGCCGGCGTGGTCGTCGGAGATGCCGATCTCCTTCTCGGAGCAGCACATACCGTAGCTCATGAAGCCGGCGAGCGGTCTGGGAGCGATCTCGATCTCCCCTATCTTAGCGCCGACTCTTGCGAAAGCGGTCTTCATGCCGACTCTGACGTTAGGAGCGCCGCATACGACGTCTACGAGGGTCTCGCCGCCGACGTCGACCTTGAGCAGATGGAGCTTCTTCGACTCGGGGTGATCCTCGATCGACTTGATCTCGGCGACAACGATGCCGCTGATATCGGAGCCCTTGAACTGTATATCGTTCTCTACCTCGGCGGTAGAAAGAGAAAACTGATTTATCAGCTTCAATTCGTCAAGACCGGAAAGATCGACGAAATCCTTGATCCAATTCATTGATAAAAACATATCGAACCCTCCTTACTTATCATCCGTGAACTGCGACATCACCTTGAGCGAGCCGCTGTTCAGGTCGCGGATATCCTTGATGCCGTACTTCATCATCGCGAGTCTGGTAAGACCCAGACCGAACGCGAAGCCTGTGTACTTCTCGGGGTCGATGCCGCCCTCTTTGAGCACCTCGGGGTGGATCATACCGCAGGGGCACAGCTCCAGCCAGCCGCTGTGGTTGCACGAGGGGCAGCCTGTCTCGCCGCCGCAAATAAGGCAGGAGATGTCGAGCTCAAAGCCCGGTTCTACGAACGGGAAGAAGCCCGGACGAAGCCTGACCTTTATATCTCTCTGAAATACCTCCGAGAGCATCGTTTTCATAAAGTATATAAGGTTGGATATCGAGATATCCTTGTCAACCATCACGCCCTCCATCTGGAAGAAGGTGTTCTCATGAGTAGCGTCGGTAGCCTCGTTGCGGAAGCAGCGGCCCGGGAAGATGGCGCGGATGGGCATGCCGTCCTCCATCAGCTGCCTGCCGTACTTTTTGAGGATGGCGTTCTGAGCGGCGGAGGTCTGAGATTTCAGCAGCTCGCCGTTCTCGAGATAGTAGGTGTCCTGCATATCGCGGGCGGGGTGATTCTTCGGCACGTTGACCGCCTCGAAGCACTCGTAGTCGGTGACTACCTCGGGATAGTCCTCGACGTTGAAGCCCATGGTGGTGAAGATGCGCTCGCACTCGCGCTGTACGAGGGTGATCGGGTGATATGAGCCCCTGTTCTCCCTGACCGGGATGGTCAGATCGAACTCAGGCATGAGCTCGATCTCTTTTTGGATCTGCAGCTCCTTGAGCTCCTCGGCGCGCTGAGAGATGTTCTCGGCAGCGCTCTGCTTGAGGGTGTTGATCATCTGACCGAAGGCCTTTTTATCCTCGGGAGACAAAGCCTTCATGCCCTTGAGCAGGTCGGTGATCGAGCCCTTTTTGCCCAGATACTTTACGCGCAGGTTCTCGAGCTCCTGAGGATCGGCAACAGAGCCGAGCTCAGCAGTCAGCTGCGCCTTAAGCTGTTCTAACTTTTCTTTCATAATATCCTCCTGTATGTTTGCTGTCATTGCGAGGCTTCCATAGAAGCCGTGGCAATCCCACAAAGCGATCAGCTTAGTTATCTGTCACATCAAACGGTATTAATGACAAGGGGATTCCCACGTCGGTACTTCGTACCTCCTCGGAATGACAATCGTTAAATAAAAAAGGCTCCTCCATCCCACTGGGACGGAAGAACCGCGGTACCACCCAAATTTCCGATAAAGAATTATCGGACGCTCTGACCGGATCTCTCCGGTACACGACCTGTAACGGGGTCAGCCGTCAGAACCTACTTTACAATTAGGAATTATAAATGAGGAATGAGGAATTGAGGGCGGGACACCCGCACCCGTTTGATAATACAGATAAACGCTTCATTTCTGTACAATTAATAGGAATCGAAAACACGAAGTGTTTCCCATAATTCCTAATTCCTAACTCCTAACTATTTTCAGCTCTGCCGCTCAAAAGTGAACTTCACCCGGCTCCGTCCGCCTGCGCTTTCAGCCTGTGGCGCGGGCTCTCTGATGATTTTGCGAGGGTTACTCTCTTTATCGCAGCGTTTTTGATATCACAAGTGCTATTCTACCATTATCTTTATTATTTTGCAATAGTTTATTGAAAAAACACCGATTCTGTGCTAAAGTATAAGATAATGTTTTAAAAAAAGTTACGTAAGAGGTGTTTATCATGGAAAACAGCGGAATGCTGGTAGAGCAGGTAGTGAAGAGAGAACACAACGCGCGCTACCATATAAACAAGGTGCTGATCATCTTCGCGACCATAGCGATACCTGCGAGTCTTGTCGCTATCGCCTTTATCACCAAGTTCCCTTATCTCAACGTAGTAGCCTTCTTCGTGCTGCTGTTCTGCATCTACGGCGCGTGGTTCTTCATAACCTCGCTGGAGGTCGACTTCGAATACGCCTTCCTCTCCTCGGTCTTTCGCATCGACAAGGTCATCGCGAAGCGCAGGCGCAGGAAGATGGTCAAGGTCGACGTAAAGAGCATAGACGATATCTTCCGCTATAACGACAAGGATATGGCTCGCTACCGCTATAAAAAGGTTTACAACGCAGGCGCAAAGGAGTTCTCTGAGGACAACATGGTCTTTGTATACCGTGAGGGCGAAAAGGGCTGGATCGCGATAATCTTCACCCCGAGCGATGAATTCCTCGCCGCCTTGAAGCCGTACTTCAACAACGAGCTCCGCAAGAAGCTGTTCCTGAACAAGCAGCTATGAAGCGCGTAGACTTTGACTTTTTGGAGAAAAAGCTGCCCCAAAGACCCTCCGACGCGCACAAGGGCACGATGGGTACGCTTGTATCGCTGACCGGGAGCACGGGCTTCTCGGGCGCGGCGATACTCTCGGCGAAGGCTGCGCTGCGCTCAGGAGTCGGGCTGCTGTATCAGGTGCTGCCCAAGGGCATATATCCGATATTCGCGTCATCCGTATACGAGAGCGTTTGCGTTCCGCTCGGCGACAGCGACAGGGCTTCTCTGAAAAAGGACGACATACCCGATATCGCGCCGTATCTTGAAAAGGCTACCGCCGTGCTGATCGGCTGCGGCTCGGGAAACACCGACGACACCGCGGCTATAGCAGAGGCTGCGGTAAAAAGCGCCGGACGCCCCGTCATCATCGACGCTGACGGCATAAACGCTCTGGCACGGCATATACATATATTGGATGAGGCAAAGAGCGATATAGTGCTGACTCCCCATGTCAAGGAGTTCTCGAGGATATCCGGCATGAGCATGGAAGAGATACTCTCAGAGCCTGCAGAGGCGGCGCTCATGTTCTGCGAAAAGCATCCCGGCGTGACGCTCGTGCTCAAGGGTCACCGCACCTATATCGCGCGAAACGGCGAGATATACGAGAATATCGCAGGCAACAGCGGCATGGCTAAGGGCGGCTCGGGCGATGTGCTCGCCGGTGTGATCGCCTCGCTTGCTGCACAGGGCGCAGAGGTTTTTGACGCGGCTGTGTGCGGAGTGCACATACACGCGCTCGCAGGTGATATCGCGGCTGCGGAATACTCGCGCACGGCGATGCTGCCGTCGGATATTATCGACGCTTTGCCGCAGATATACGCAAAGATCGAGGACGTAAGAGACAGCGGGATTTAATGCAATACCCACGATTTGCGGTGCACCCGAATCATGCTGTGTTGCAAAATAATAAGTTACACTAAAACCGACAGGAGCGATTCTGTCGGTTTGCTTTTTAGGAGGTCATATGAAAAGGTTGATTTGCTTGTTGTTTGCCGCTGCGCTTGTCTGCTGTACCGCCGCCTGCGGAGAGCCGCCGAAGGCTCCGACCGAATTCTCGGCGGTGTACCGCATATGCAGGGATGATATCGACTGCCGCGGCACGGTCACGGTCGAAGAGGACGATATCAGGGTCACGGTGAGCTCGCCGGGCTCCGCAAAGGGGCTGAGCTTCGATTACACCGACGATGGGCTGACCGTCGGATATGCCGGTCACGGCACGAAGATCAACGCCGATTACATCCCCTCTGCGGCCGTGCCCTCACAGCTGTACAGGGCGCTCGCGTATCTGCCGCAGGCGAGCTACTTAGGCACGGAAGACGGCGAGGACAGATTCTCCCTGCCGTCACCGGAAAGGGCGGCTGAGCTGAGGACAAGGGACGGTACACCGATAAAGCTGATCTACCCGGACGGCTCGGAGGTCGAATTCAGAGAGGCTGAGTAGTATTAACGGCTGCAAAAGCACAATTGTGGTCTTTTGTCACAAGAATCACCAAGATAAAGATAAAGAGAAAGAAAAAAGGATAAAGACAATGATAAAGGTAATGGTAAACGCCGCACTTGCGGCGCTCGATCAATCCATATCATCCAATTTCTAACTCCTAACTCCTCACTCCTAACTACTAACTTCTAACTTCTAACTTCTAACTCCTAACTCCTAACTCCCAACTCCTAACTCCTAACTCCTAACTCCTCACTCCTCACTCCTAACTAAAAAGCGACAGGCGGCGGTAATGCTGTCTGTCGCTTTTATGTATGAAATTGAAATGTTTTATCGTTATTTGAACAGGTTTTTTAATTCTTTTCCGGCATTATTCAGTTCCGTTCTGGTGCGTGTCGCTCCCTCCAAAGCCGCCGACTGCATCTGTATAATCTGAGCGCACTCGGGAGACGAAAGGAAGCCGACGCACATCGGGACGTCGTCGACCATCCTGTAAACGATCGGGCTCGCGGCTCCTGTCACGGTATCCTTGCCGAAGTCCTCGGGGATGCTGCCCTCGAAATAGATATTGCGGAGCTTGGGGCAGTTGGTGACGGAGTTGGGCTGTATAGAGCTTACGCAGGGAGGGATGTGGAGCTCGGTGATGATCTCGTTATCCTTGAACGCGCCCTCGGCAAGGGTGGTGAGCTCGCCGTTGTTGCCGGGGATGGTGACCTTTTCATCTGTGCCGACATACTCGACCAGCGTAGAGCCGTCGTCGCCGAAGGTGTAGGCAAATCTGAACTCGGCAGTTAGGGTGACCGCTCCGTCGAAAGCCATGCGGCTGACCTGCTCGCCGGGCTTCAGGTGATAAACTTCGTATACATCCTCCCATCGGAGCCACTCGGGAGTATCGCTGCCCTCGCGCAGGGCGTACACTCTGCCGTCACAGTCGCGCACAGCCATGTAGCCGTCGAAGACATAGCCCTCGCAGGTGTAGGCGGACTCGGGGATGGTGTATACCTCATCGTAGCCGACGCGCAGGGGTTCCATATAGCCCTCGCCCATGCCGGCTTCGAAGTTGATGCCGTAGGTCTCGGATATCCAGAAGGCGCGGAGATCCACGTTGCCGTAGCGCACGGTGGTGGCGACCGCCTGACCGTCGTTGTAGAGCAGGTAGTCGTTTACCTCGTCCTCATACAGCCAGCCGAAGCTGTCCTCGCCTACGCGGTAGCCGACGTATCTGCCGTCGGAGTCACGCTGTACCCTCCAGCCGCCGAAGAAGTATCCGGGGCGGGTGAAGCTGTTCGCGCGGAGGTTGGTTGCCTTGCCGTAGCTGACGACGGTATCCTCCATCTGACCTTCGCCGCCGTTCGCATCGTAGTTGATGTTGTAGGTGATCGCTGTACGCGGCGAGAAGCCGATACGGTGGACGTAGTTGCCGTAGTAGTACATGGTAACATAGAAGGTGTCGCCGAGGTGGAAGATGTTCTCGACCTCATCTGTGTCGCCGAGAGGGAGCATACCGACGTTCTTGCCGCTGTAGTCATAGATCACAAGGGCGTTGTCGTTGCCGCTCTGCACGAAGTAGATGTAGTCGTCGTCGCAGTCGCAGCCCTGTCGGGTGTAGCCGGTATCCTCGCCCTCGAACTTTTTGTCCTTGACCTTCTTGAAGTCGCTGTCGAGAAGGGCGAAGTCGTAGCAGCCGGAAATGCCCACCACGTACTGCTTGCGTTTTTGGTTGTAGGCGATGGAGTAGATCTCTTCATCCAGCTCGACGTCCTTGATCACCTCGAGGGTATCGGGGTCGAGGAGGGTGACGAGGTCGTAGTAGGGGGCGTTGTTGGCGATGACGATATAGCCCTTGTCGGGGTTGTAGGTCATGTCGTTGGCGTGACCGACGTTGGAGATACGCTTGCACTCGACGAGCTCCCATGATTTGATATCGTACTTCATGATGGTAGCTCCGCCGTTCATCAGCGCAAAGTAGGCGTACTCGCCGTCGGTACAGGCGCCCTGTACGGTGGAATAGGCGCCGTGGTTGGCGTCGTTTTCGATATGATTTTTTATCAGCAGCAGATCGGCGGAGGGATAAAAGCTCTCAGCCGCCGGTATGACGCACAGATCCGCGAGCAGCAGCGCTAAACACAGCGCCGCGCATATCGCGAAACGCAATATTCTCTTCATCCGAGCCTCCGGGTATTTCAAAGGTGATTCGGTCAGGATGCACAAAAATCAGACAAGTATTTGTGCATACTAAATAATAAGCTGTGGTTCAGCCCTTGATCATTTATATATATTACCATCAAACGCTTACCGAGTCAATGGCTGAGGCGATGGTTAAAAAATTGTTAACTTTTCCGGGGTGAATCAGATATTTGCTTTCGCATATTCAACAAAGAACAGGCTCGTTTTTTATTCAAAACACCAAATGACTAATACAACATGTTGTGGTATAATTATTGTGTATATATATGTCGACACATTTTGTGTGGATTTAGCGAAAACCCGAGAACGGAGGTATGTATATGAGATATGTCAAAAGGCTTCTTTGTATGCTGATTATAATCATGATGCTTTGCATGACGGCTGCTGCGACCGTTAACGGACAGCAGGCGCCGGCGCCGGATTACACCGGCTTTGCATCTACGCTGGACTGGGAAAAAATCCTGAGCGACCGAGGCGAGGGCATGATCTCGTACACGGCGTCGGTGCCCGATCTGGGCGAGGATGCGTATCACTTCGACTCCGACGACAGCCTTCTGCTGGTGACAAGATTCAGGGTCGCCGAACCGGGCGAGGCTTCGATCACCAACGTCGTCAGGAATCTTGCCTGCGCGGATGACTACATGACCCCGATCATCACCAAATACGTCGTAAAGAACAGCAACTTCACCTTCAACAGCTCCTTCACGGCTCCGGGTGAAGAGGCGAATCAAACTCCCGTAACGTCGGACGAAAAGGCGACCGTCACCGTCTACGGCATTGACGGAGAGATCGACGACACAAGGGATTTTGCCGTAGGCGATGAATTCACCGTTTACACTACGCTGAACTGCAGCCGGATCTATCCCTATATCGGTGCGCTCACGGGTATGCAGTACTTCACCGCGCCGACCGTCAAGAATATCAATGGAAAATCCGCCACAAGCGGAGGCGTTTCGATCACGAACAAAGCAGAGCTTATGCCGTCGGCTGTCGATCCCAATACAGGGCGCAGCATCGGTACAGTAACCGCAGCCTTCTCCCCTCTTACGCTCAGACCCGGAAGCATCCCGGTAGAGGGTATCGAATGGAAGGACCCAGACAGCGGCTCTGTAGAGAGCACATCGGCAGGCGAGCTTATCATAGCCGAATCGAACAAGGTGCCATCCTGCAACTACGGCGGCACCGTTAAATACACGATCCGCGCTGATGGCTACTCAACAGCTTCCAAAACCATGACCGCGACAGTATCGCCGAAGCATGACCTCGATCACTTCGCCGAGGTCCCGGCTCACCGTACCGAAAGCGGCTGCAAAGAGCATTACATATGCAGCATATGCGGCAAATACTTTGACGCAAGCGGCAGCGAGACCACACAGGCTGATCTTGTGATTCCGGCTACGGGCGAATACTTCCCGAGGCACAGCCTCACCCTCAAGGGCAATATCGACGTCAACTTCTACGTCGACCTGACCGACGAGGAGCTCGCGCAGGGCGCTGCGGTCAGCTTCGTCTGCAACAACAAGACCTACGAGCACACCGTCACAGCCGACGACTATAATGCCGAGGTCGGGCTGTACCGCACCTCATGCGATGTGAGCGCGGCTGAGATGACCGACGCCGTGCACGCTGCACTTACCATAGGAGATACTCAGGTCGACACCGACGAATACTCCGTCAGGCAGTATGCCGACACCATCCTCGCGGGCGACTATACGGACGAGGTGAAAACCCTTGTCAAAACCATGCTCTGCTACGGAGCTAAAGCGCAGTCAGAATTTGAGCACAATACAAACGATCTCGCGGATGAAGGCATCGACTACACCCTTGTCGCGCTGACGCAGGAGGAGATCGACGCCCTCCCGGGTACTTTGCCGAAAAGGAGCGAGAACATAGAGGCTCTCGGCGCATACGGCGTGAAGTACTACGGCTGCAGCCTGCTGCTGCGCAGCAAGACGACCCTGCGCTTCTACTTCGAGAAGACAGACACCGGCGCATACAGCACCGAGAACTTCACGATCAACGGTCAGACAACCGCGGTAAAGCCTTACGGCAACGGCGAAAGATATGTGTATATCGAGATCGAGAACATCCCGGCTCCCGACCTCGACGACTCGTATTCGATAAAGGTCGGCAGCGTCGATCTGGGAGATATCTCTCCCCTCACCTACGCTAAGAGCGAGCTGAACGATCATACATCCGAAACGCTCACCGAGCTGATGAACGCGTTATGCCGCTATCACGAGGCGGCAAAAGCGCTGTGGTCATAAGGAAACTTATAAGCGCAACGAATCAGAGCTGATCGAGTTCCTTGACTAAGATGTTCAGAACGGCTCAACGATGATCCCCGAGGAGGATGAAACGCCCATAGATCCGGGCTGAATCAAAAGTATATACAAGCTCTGCGCCCTTCCTGATACCGGGAGGGCGCTGATGATTAATACTGCTTTATGATAAAACGATTTATTCAGGTATCGGTAAAAAGGAGAAAATGATGAAGATATTTGTTTCGGGACTGGTCAATATCGAGACCACGGTGGCGGTGAGGGGCTTCCCCATCAGCTACTACCCCATAGATTTCAACAAGTTCGGGATAAGCTCAAATGTCTCCGGAGTCGGATATAATTTAGCGAAGGCTCTGACGACTCTCGGCGACGAGGTGGAGCTGCACTCGTTCATCGGCAGCGATGAAGAAGCTGAGAGGATCCTCAGCCGCATGGACAAGGACGGCGTCGACAGCAAATACATCGCAAGAGGGTTGATGAGTACTCCCGTTTCGGCGGTGCTGTATGCTCCCGACGGCAAAAGGCAGATCTACTGCGACCTCAAGGATATACAGGATCAGGTGATCGAGCCCGACTCGGTGAAGAACGGTCTGTCCTCCTGCGGCGCGGCGATACTGTGCAACATCGCGTTCAACAGAGGGCTGATAAAGGCGGCGCATGACGCCGGCGTGACGACGGCTACGGATGTGCACGTGCTCGCGGATATCGACGACGAATACAACCGCGGCTTCATGGAGAACGCGGACATACTCTTCCTCAGCGACGAGAAGCTCCCCTGCCCCGCGCAGGATTTCATCCGTCAGCTGCAGTGCAGATACCACAACAGGATCATCGTCATCGGCATGGGCGCAGAGGGCGCGATGCTGCTCGACAGCGAGGACGACGAGATACGCATGATCCCGGCATACACCGATATCAAGGTCGTGAATACCGTCGGCGCAGGCGACGCGCTGTTCTCGTCTTTCATGCACTTTTGGATGAAGGGTCTCGGGGCGTATGAAGCGCTGAAAAGAGCCGTGATCTTCGCCGGAGTCAAGACCGAGGTCAGCGGAGCATCAAAGGGCTTCATCACAGAGGACGACGTAGAAAAAAGGCTGACGAAAAGCAAAGGATAACCGCGATCGTCGTTGAAATACTTCGAGCGTTACGGTATAATTACAGGATTAATAAAGGGTGAAAACGTTATGACGGATATAAAAAGCATACTCGGCAAGGTGGATCACACCCTGCTCGCACAGGGAGCGACTTGGGACGAGATCAGGGTGATACTCGACGACGCGATCAAGTATGGCTGCGCCTCGGCTTGCATACCGCCGTCGTATGTGAAAAGGGCGAAGGAATACACGGGCGACAGGCTGAGGATATGCACGGTCATCGGCTTCCCTAACGGCAGCAGCACCACCGCCGTAAAGTGCTTCGAGGCAGAGGACGCGGTGAATAACGGCGCTGACGAGATAGACATGGTCATCAACATCGGATGGGTCAAGGATAAAAGATACGACGATATCCTGAGCGAGATAAACGCGGTCAAAAAGTCCTGCGACGGCAGGTTGCTCAAGGTGATCATCGAGACCTGTCTGCTCACGGATGAAGAGAAGATAAGGATGTGCGGGGTCGTGTCGGATTCGGACGCGGACTACATCAAGACCTCCACGGGCTTCTCGACCGGCGGCGCGACAAAGGACGACATAAGGCTCTTTGCACAGCATATGAAGAACGGTAAGAAGATCAAGGCGGCAGGCGGCATCGCCTCCATCGGGGACGCGGCTGAGTTCATAGCCCTCGGAGCCGAGAGGCTCGGCACCAGCAGGATAGTCAAGCTGATAAAGGGAGCCGGTGAAGACGGCTCATATTGATCCCACCGATGGTTCAGATCGCCGCGGGGCGCATTTCAGATCGTCACTGTGAGGAAGAACATGGTTCCTACATTGCAATATCAACCTTAACCTTTGCGCCGCTCGCAATGACTGTTTTGAATAAAGTCCAGTACCACGGATCGGCACAAATAATCGGATTGTGTTAATTTTGTCGCATTATCTTGATAGAACGGCGGCAGGATTATCGGTATAATATAGGTAAATAATAAAAACAGGAGGTTCCCACTCATGAAAAAAGCATTACTCATCTTTCTCTCGCTCCTGATGGTCGCGACCGTGCTCCCGATCACCGGAGCTGCAGCCGACGAGGTCGTATCGGCTCCGTCGGGCTTCGCCGCCGAACCTGCGCTGTACGCGCACGCTGTGAGCGGCTCGGACGACACCGAGGCATGGCAGGCTTGGCAGAGCGTGCATGACGAAGATTTCGTCGTTGCAAATCCCTCTGAAAAATTCTTCTTCCTGCCCTCTTCGGCAGACAAGAGCACTGTGGACGTATACAACAACTACGACGCGACCGTCACTGTGAACGGCGTACAGATCCCGTCGAAGTCTACCGCTGCGGTACCCTATGCCGCAGGCACGGCCTACCGTGTGAACGCAGGCGGTGCGAGCTACACGCTCACCATGATGAACTCCAACGCCGAGGCTGCGATCTACATCAACAACCCCGACGCAGACGGCAACGGCACCGACCTGATGACCTATCTGAACTCTGACAAGAGCCTCAGCGCAGCGGCGACCGGCGCTATCGTCACCCCCGACGGCAAGGTCGACAACACGCCGATCAAGAAGATCAAGGGCAGAGGCAACACCTCGTGGTCGAAGCCGAAGAAGGGCTACAACATCAACTACGATAAGAAGGTATCCATCGCCGGCATGGAGAAGAACAAGAAGTACTCCATCCTCGCGAACTATCAGGACGATTCGCTCAGCCGCAACCGCATCCTGTACGATCTTTCCGACGCGGTAGGTCTCCCCTACGCCTCCGACTCGCGCTTTGTCGACTTCTATGTAAACGGCTTCTACTGGGGCTCGTATCAGATGGCTGAGAAGGTAGAGCCCGGCAGCCTCGTGCCCGAGGTCACCGACGACGGTTATCTCAACGAGGACGGCACAGTGAAGGAAGACTTCCCCTTCATCGCCGAGGTCGACGCCAGCGCCGGCGACGGCGACTACTATGTAAGCACCAACGGCATGAAGGTCACCATCAAGGCTCCCGAGATCGACCCCGGCGAGGTCGGCTATGAAGAGGTCAAGAACTATGTCAAGACCAAATTCAGCGCCTTCTACAACGCCACGACCCCATCGGGCGATCTTGCTGCTGTCGCGGATATCGACTCGGTCGCAAAGCTCTATCTTATCAACGAGCTGGGCAAGAACTGGGACTGCGGCGTATCGAGCACCTTCTTCACCTACAAGCAGGACGAGAACGGCGTGTATAAGTTCTACGGCTCGCCGGTTTGGGACTACGACAACTCTCTGGGCAACGCTACCGGCGTAAAGGGAGACCTCAATAGCTTCGGCGTGACCGACTATGAGGCTTACACCGGCTGGTGGTGCCGCAACAAGGGCAAGACCGGCAAGCGCTCCTCCAACATCATGGCAAGGATCTCGCTGAACAATCAGGTCACGGCGGCGACTCCGGCTATCTGGTTTGAAGACTTCGTACCGGCTATCGAGCATTTCACCGGCAGGAGCTACAGCGAGGATATCAATACCGAGCTCATGACCCGCGACGCTTACCTCAAGTACATCACCGAATCCGCAGCTATGAACTACGGCTCGGGCTGGCTGCTCAACACCGGCAGCTGGATCGCAGATCACTCCAGACTGAACAAGGCTGCATTCGATCCCGAGACAAAGAAGATGGTCGTCAGCTCCACGGCGACGAGATACTATCAGAACTTCGGCGATATGTACGCCTACGCCTGCGACTGGATGGACAGCCGCAGCGCATGGCTGAGCGAGCAGTTCGCTCCCGACTACGTCCCCGCTTCCCTTATCGGCGACACCGATAACGACGGCGAGATCGGCATCACCGACGCAACGCTGTTGCAGCGACACATCGCAGGATTTGACGTACCCGTGACCGAGGAGGAGCTCCTCCTGCGCGGCGACGTCGACTTTGACGAAGAGGCAGGCATCCTCGACGCTACGCTGATTCAGCGTTACCTCGCAGAGATACCGTCCTCGAACTCTCACGTAGGCGAGTATATCAGAAAATAAACAGCATATGTAACGACCTCCGGACGGGCTATCCCTCCGGAGGTTTTTGTATGCTGATCGGGCAGCGGGATAAAACAGCCTGTCAGGACCGCCAACACAGCTGCGCGGATTTTAACGCAATAGATGTTAAAGAGTTTTACGGAATATCAGTACAACTCTATCTGCATAAAGGGCGCTGAGATTTGCTGCGCTTTACTATGCAGCTTGCGGCATTGACTTTTGTCTGTACGAAAGTTATAATTTAATTGAACAGAGCTCCCGGCGTTTGTTCGGGACTCATATTTTGCAAAAAAAATTATGGTGATCTTCAACGGCAGCGGTCAGACAGACGATCTGACATATCCGGGCGGCAACAAGCTCTATGATTATTCTACAAGAACATGGAGCGACTACAGCGCCGACCCCGTGCCGGTCATCAGCGTCTCTAAAGAGGGCGGCAGCTTCAAGGGCTCCGTCGACGTAACGATCACCGTAACCGACGCCACCTCCGCATGGTACGCCATCGACAACTGCGCCCATGTCGCTATCAACGGCACCGTCAACCTGACTCTCGGTGCAAACACCCCCGAGGGCTCCTCCGTAAAGCTGGATATCAGCGCGACCAACAGCTTCGGCACCGTCAACAAGAGCTTCACCTACAAGAAGAGATCTTCCGTAGGCCCCGCTACCGACGGCAGCACCTCCGACCCGGTCGGCGGCAACTACGCCACCAACCCCGACAACGGCTACGGCAAGCGCAAGACCATCACCGTGGACGGCAACAAGAGCGACTGGGAGACCTCGATGCTGATCGCTCAGGGCGTTGCGAACGACGACCCGAGAGTATACGCTCACTGGTCTATGCACGAGATCGCCTTTGACGACTATGCTATGTACGCCGCATGGGACGACGACAACCTCTACATCATGTACGAGATGGCTAACGTTCAGGACGTTGTTGCTCCCGGCGAGGACTACCCGATGACTCAGGGCAACCTCTGGATCAACAACATCCCCGTCTTTATGTACATCTACACCGGCAACGGCAACATCAACCACGGCGAGGCTGTAGGCGGCACCCTTTGGGGCAGCGGCAACACCTTTGACGCGCACGCCGACCATATCATCGCTTTCTCTACCAACAACTCTAACGGCCCGTTCATCTACACCGCAGACGATGAAGGCATCCTCGATCCCGATGATCCCGATCTGACTATCGCCAGAGCCGCGACAGGCATCAACATCATGTGGGGCAACGGCAAGACCCTCTCCGGTAAGCTGATGGGTATCCCCAAGGCGGGTACCGACAACGGCAGAACACCCGGCGACTGCGTAGACGGCGCGCTCACCGACTTCTATACCAAGGGTCACAACGCGAACATGGATATGTTCTACGAGATGTCCATCCCGCTCGCTAATCTTGATATTACTGCCGCCGACATCGAGAACAACGGTATCGGCGTTCTGAAGCTCTCCACCTTCGGCACCTCCGGCATGGACTGTCTGCCCTACGACCTCTCGATGTCAGACAACGCCGCTAAGCCCTACTCCGCCGACGCCTCCACCTCTATGGAGAAGGAGGACGAGGATCACCTCACCGTACCGATGGCGCGTATAGGCAAGGCGTTCACACCCGGCGTAGAACAGCCTACGACCAAACCTACAGAAGCCCCGACTCAGGCTCCCACACAGGCTCCCACTCAGGCGCCTACACAGGCTCCTACACAGGCTCCGACAATGGCTCCTCCCGTAGGTATCCTCGGCGACGCTGACGGCGACGGAGAGGTCTCCATCATCGACGCTACCACTATCCAGCGCTATCTGCTCAACATCAAGGTCAATTCCTTTGTATTTGCTGCCGCAGATACCGATCAGGACGACGAGCTGAGCATCATCGATGCAACATTTATCCAGAGATATCTCTTAGGTGTTCCCTGCCCCGATGACATCGGCAAGCCGATCAAATCCAAATAATCTTCAGGCCTCCCGTATCTTCCCGATACAGGAGGTCTTCTTTTTTACCTTATAGCTTGATTGTCTCGGTAGGATGTATTATAATAGGGCAGTACGATAACGGGCTGAGAAACCCTCCGCAACACTGTTGCCCGGTATCAGAAGGCTCCTTTTCGGGAGCAGTACAAAACGTTAGGAGATATGGAAATGCTGAGAATAGAAAACCTGACAAAGACCTACGGCGCTCAAAAGGCGGTGGACGACCTCTCGCTGCACATCAGACCGGGCGAGATCTACGGCTTCATCGGTCACAACGGCGCCGGCAAGACCACCACGCTCAAAAGCGTTGTCGGCATACTCAACTTTGACAAGGGCGAGATTTACATCAACGGCAGCTCGATAAAGACGAACCCCGTAGAGTGTAAGCGCCTGATCGCCTACATTCCCGACAACCCCGATCTGTACGACTTCATGAGCGGCATCAAATACCTGAACTTCATCGCGGACATCTACGGCGTATCGCCCGACGAAAGGCAGGAGAAGATACGCAAGTACGCCGACGCCTTTGAACTGACAAAAGACCTCGCGCAGCCGATCTCGTCCTACTCTCACGGCATGAAGCAGAAGCTGGCGGTGATCTCGGCGTGGATACACTCGCCCAGGCTGATAATCATGGACGAGCCCTTCGTGGGTCTTGACCCCAAGGCGGCGTTCACGCTTAAAGAAATGATGCATGAGCTCTGCGATAACGGCGGCGCGATCTTCTTCTCCACCCACGTGCTCGAGGTCGCAGAGAAGCTCTGTGACAAGATCGCCATCATCAAGCAGGGCAGGCTGATCAAATCCGGCACGATGGAAGAGGTCAGGGGCGACGAGAGCCTTGAGGAAGTCTTCTTGGAACTGGAGGCGGAATAAATGCTGAAAGTCTTGCTTAAAAAGCAGCTGGCTGAGGTGTTCCGCGGCTATTTCTTCAACCGCAAAACCAACAAGGCGCGCTACAAGGCTAACACCGTGTTCATGTTCATCCTCTTCGCCTTCATCATGATCGTCCTGCTCGGCGGCGTCTTCACCTTCGTCGCGCTCGGGATGTGCGGCGGGCTGACCTCTGCAGGAGTAGGCTGGCTGTACTTCGACCTGATGAGCGGCATAGCGATATTGCTGGGAGCCTTCGGCAGCGTGTTCAACACCTACTCGGGGCTGTATCTGCCCAAGGACAACGACCTGCTGCTCTCGATGCCTATACCGGTGAGGACGATAATCATATCAAGGCTGCTGAACGTCTATCTGCTCGGCGCGATGTACTCGGGGGTCGTGATGCTCCCGACGCTGTTCGTATACTGGTTCGTCGCCGGAACGACGGTGCTCAACGTGATCTGCGGGATCATACTCTTCCTGATCGTGACGGCGATCGTGCTGATCCTCTCCTGTCTTTTGGGATGGGTGGTAGCAAAGATCAGCCTGAAGCTCAAGAACAAGAGCTTCATCACCGTGATCATCTCGGTAACCTTCTTCGCGCTGTACTACTTCGTTTACTTCAAGTCGCAGGAATGGATAAGGGTGCTTGTCGCTAACGCGACCCTCTACGGTCAGAACATCAAGAGCTCCGCGTCGGTGCTGTATATGTTCGGGCGTATCGGTGAAGGCGACCCCATAGCTACGGCGATATTCACCGCGGCTACAGCCGCCCTGCTCGCGCTGACGATATTTATCCTCTCGCGCGGCTTCCTCAAGATCGCCACATCCACGGCGAGCGTAGGCAAAACAGAGTACCGCGAGAAGAAAGCCAAAGAAAAGTCCGCCTTCGGCGCTCTGCTGACAAAGGAATTCGCGCGGTTCACCTCAAGCCCCAACTATATGCTCAACTGCGGGTTCGGCGTGCTGCTGCTGCCGGCTGCGGGCGTGCTGCTGCTGATAAAGGGAACAGAATTTCTGTCGGTGATCGGCACAGTTCTCAGAGGCAGGACAGATCAAGTCGCCCTGCTGCTGTGCGCTATGCTGATGCTGGTCTCCACGATGAACGAGATGGCGGCTCCGTCGGTATCGCTCGAGGGCAAGAGCATATGGATACCGCAGTCGCTGCCCGTGGAGGCAAAGACCGTGCTCAGGGCGAAGGCCGCCGTACAGGTGATACTGACCGGCATACCGATGGCGTTCGCGCTCGTATGCTCGATGATCGTGCTGCAGGCGACCGTTGCGGAAAAGATCATGGTCTGCGCGGCGGCTCTCCTCTTCACACTATTCACTGCGATGTTCAACAGCTTCGTCGGGACGAAGAACCCGATACTCAACTGGACGAGCGAGATCATCCCGATCAAGCAGAGCTCAACTATGCTGATTGCGCTGTTCGGAGGCTGGGGCTTCGTAGCGCTGTTCGCGGTGCCCTACTTCTTCATCGGGAACGCTATCGGGCTTGTCCCCTACCTCACGATCTGGTCAGCTATCTACCTTATCGCGGCGCTGCTGCTCTACCGCTGGCTGAACACCAAGGGCGCAAGGATGTTCGCAGAGCTGTGATACACTCAATTGAATCATAACAACAAAAAGACCGTACCGGAATCACTTTTTCCGATACGGTCTTTTATTACGCCATACTATTATGTGCGATAATAACAAACGATAGTGCGATCACTGCGTTGGGATAGGAAGTTAGAACGCGCTTCGATGATAGGTCCTTAAACACTTACTGAGGCTCGGAGTTCTTCCAGCCCTCTATCGTCTCTTTTAGGGCGTTGCCCATCATGATGAACTCGTTGTTCTCGCTGTGGCCGTGTTTGCCGTGCTGTGAGGAATCTACCCGGCTGAGCCGCCACGCGCCGAGGTTGATGCCGTCGAGCTGAGTCTCGCCGGTCTGTACGGCTCTGCCGTTGAGCTTGAAGCGCATCTCGCTGAAATACGGGCTGTCCACGCGGATAGTCACGTTGAAATCGTAGGAGTACTCATAGCGCGGAGGATTGTAGCTCTCGCTCCTGCCTGAGATAGTCTGTCTGAGCTCGGTGCGGCTCTCTCTGATATCGAGCTCACAGCCGAGCGCCTGTGAAAAGTCAAGGATATCGGGATTGTCCGCAGAAAACTCCCTGCCCTTGTGTACGGTGAATCTGCGCGCGTTGTCGTCTATATACAGCTTTGTTGAATCGCGCCCGACGGCGGAGGCGGCGTTGAACTCGGCGACCCTTGCGCGGTTAGCCTCGCGGTAATCGAGCTGCTGCTTCACCTGATCGACCGTGGGGATCCTGTACTTGCCGAACCACGGTGAGAGCTTATCGGAGCAGCTTTTGCAAAGATTACCGTCCTCGAGCTTGCGGCAGCTGTCGAGCAAGCCGATCTTACCGCCGCAAACGCTGCAATATTTTTTATCGAATAATCCCATATTATCCTCCTGCTTATGTTAACTTAGGTGCGGAAAATTAAAAATCTATTTCCTTGCCGCTGCAATATTTTTTATCGAATAATCCCATATTATCCTCCTGTTTATGTTCTCAAAAGTTAAAAGTCTATTTCCTTACCGAGCCTGCGGTACATGGTCTTTTTGACGGCTCTGAAGATGTTCTCATAGCCGGTGCAGCGGCACAAATGACCCGAGAGCAGCTTTCGCAGCTCGTCGTCGGTGTAGAGGGTGTTCGCCTCGAGTATCTCCTCTGCCGTCATGATGAAGCCGGGCGTGCAAAAGCCGCACTGGATCGCCGTCTCGTCTATGAACGCCTGCTGGATATCCGAGAGCTCGCCGTTTGCCCCTGCCAAGCCCTCGAGGGTGAGGATATGCTTGCCCTCGGCCCACACCGCAAGGTAGATGCAGGAGTTGAACGCCTCGCCGTCTATCAGGACGTTGCAGGCGCCGCACTCGCCTACCTCGCAGCCTTTTTTTACGGAGGTGAGGTGGTACTCGTTGCGGAGCATATCGGTGAGCGACGCGCGGACGTCGACGACCTTCTCTACGTCCTTGCCGTTGATGTTGCAGTGTACTGCCTTATACATACTCATGCTATGACACCTCCGGCTTTTGATATCGCTTCTGCAAGGCAGCGCTTAGCCATCTCGACCGCTATGTGCAGTCTGAAGTCGCGCCCGGCGCGCCATGAGTTACGCGGATTTATGTCGTTCAAGACCGCGAGGGAGAATTCTTCTACCATCTCTGCCGAGATCCCGCTGCCGTTGGCGACAGCCTCTGCAGACGGCGCGCGCATGGGCACGGGGCCTGCTACGCCGTAGGCTATGCGGCAGCGCTCGACAGTCTTTTTATCCTCGCTGAGTCTGACGTTGACGCTGCAGCCGAGGGTGGCTATCTCCATCGCGTTGCGCATACCGTACTTGATGTAGTGTCCGAAGGTGTTCTCGTAGCTTTCCTCGGGAATCAGGATGGCGGTCTGGATCTCGCCCTCGTCGGCGCGGATATCGACGACGCCGGCCTTGATGTAAAAATCCTTTATCGGGATGCGCCTTGTGCCGTTTTTGCCGGTGAGCTCCACTATCGCC
>ONPE01000014.1 GCA_900319615.1 uncultured Eubacteriales bacterium | reverse complement strand
CTCGGCGATGAAACGCGCCTCGGCTATAGCCGCGTCCTCCTCGCCCACGCCGTCCTTATCTACGATGCACAGCTCGACGGCAGGCTCCGGAGGTTCGTTGTACACGGCTCCTGCGTTGAGCCGTTCTTCTTCGTTATAATCGATATCTCCGACAGCAGGCGACATCAGCTTCGAGAAGAAGAAGTTCGCAGCCTCAAGTATCGCCTTATCGCTGCGGAAGTTCCTGTCCAAAATAATCTTCGCCGGAAAAGCCGGATGTTTCCGGTTCATACAAAACGGCGTTGTTTTTTCTTTGTAAGAATAATTCCGGCATAGCCTGACGGAAGCCGTAGATGCTCTGCTTCACGTCGCCTACCACAAAAAGATTCTTCTCCTGCCTTGATATCGCCTTGAAGATAGAATCCTGCACCTCGTTCGCGTCCTGATACTCGTCGACCATGATGCAGTCGAAGCGCTCCGAGATCCGCTTAGCTATAGCCGTAGGCTGTAATGTGTCCTCATCGACTACCAGCGACAGCACCCGATGCTCGATATCGGCGTAATCCGCCACGATCGACTACCAGCGACAGCACCCGATGCTCGATATCGGCGTAATCCGCCACGCCGTGCTCCTTCTTTATCGCAGAGTAATTCTCGTCAAACAGAGCCGCAGCGCGGAAGATCTGTTCGGCGTAATCCTTGAGCCGCTCTATCTCGTAAAGGCACATAGCCTCCTCCTGAGCGTAGAGCTTTTGCAGGGTCTTCACAACATCCTTGATAAGGTCGCGCGAGGACTGGGCGGCGAGCTTGAGCGGATCGTCCTTATAGCCGCGCGGAGTATTCAGCCTGCCGGCGTCAAAGCCGAAGAGCACGGCGCGGATCTGATCCCAGCCATGCGGCACGGCTTCATCCAGCCTGTCCAGAAACGTGCTGTAGTTATCGAATAAGGGGGCTATCTTCTCGCTGAGCTTTTCATCGAGAGCAACGGCCCCGGCGCCGCGGTCACACAGCACGCGCAGATAATCCGCAGCTTCAACAGTATACTCGGCGATTATCCTGCCCCAAACGCTGTCAGAAGCATCCGTAAAATCGGAGTAGTAAGAGAGCTTCTCAGCCATCCACCTCTCGGGGAAGGGATGCGAACGCAGAAAATCATACAGCTTCGCGATGTTGTCCTCGAGCCTGCTGTCGTCGCGTGCGGTCGCGAAGGTCTCTACAAGCCTGTGGAATCTTTCGTCGCCCTCGGCGTACAGCGCGTCGAGGGTCAATCGCATGGCGTCGGCGCGCATAACAGTCAGCTCGCCCTGCTCGGCTATGCGGATATTGCGGTCGATATCCAGCTCATAGAAATACTCCTTACACAGCGCCATGCAGAACGAATCCACCGTCGATATCCTCGCCTTTGAAAGCAGCGCCTGCTGCCTTAGCAAAAACTGATTTGACGGGTCGTTCTTTATACACTTAGTCAAAGCCTCCTTGAGCCGGTCTCTGAGCTCAGCAGCCGCCTTACGGGTATAGGTGACCGCCAGCAGACGGTCGGCGTCCACGCCGTTCTCGGAGTCGGTTATCAGCCTTATCACGCGCTCTACGAGCACGGCTGTCTTGCCCGAGCCCGCCGCAGCCGATACTATCACCGAGCCGCCTTTTGCGGTTATCGCGTCTTTTTGCGCGTCAGTCCATTTTCTGCTCACGGTCATCCTCCTTTCCCCGTAATACCTCCATAGCTTCCTCTCCTGTCCTGTCCACAGCCTCGCGGCAGGGGGCGTCCTCTTCTCTGAGGCAGACCGACACATACGGACAGTAGGCGCAGCCGTCGTACTTGCGGCTCTTGAGCGGTACGGCGGACACGTCGCCGTCATACAGGCTCTCCGCCATCCTTGTGATGAGCGACTCTACCCTGCGGAACACAGCTCCCAGCTCTTCGAGGGTAGCGAGGCTCCCTGCGCTTGCCGTGACAACGCCGTCTTTGACCTTTGCAGGGATGTATTTTCCGAGCCCGTCGTGCTCCATGCGGATCACAACATCCGCGTCGCTGAGGATAACGCCCTTCATCGCGTACTTCTTCATGACCTCGGCGCGTATCTTCTCTTCATCGGTATCGCGGTCGGCTGATACCGACGGCGACACAGCCGGCATATACAGCACGCCTGCCGGTACGGTCTCGCCGTAGCGCTCGCCGCCGTTCTTCTCTATCGCGTTCAGATAGATGAACATCTGCAGGTTCAGACCGTACAGGATATCATTGATGCTGAACTCCTTCGTGCCGGTCTTGTAGTCGACCACGCGCACATATCTCATGCCGTCGGCGTCGCAGATATCCACCCTGTCGACGCTGCCGCGCACGGTAAGGCTCAGACCGTCTTCGAGCTCCACGGTGTACGCAGGGATGTCCTCCCCAACCCCGAGCTCGAAATCCACCGGAGAGAAATCACTCTGCGAGAGCTCCGCGATCATGTGCAGCACCAGCTTGGTCGCCGTCGACTTCACGCGCATCAGCAGATATATGAACCTCTGCGACTTGCCCGAGAGCCCTCCGAAGTGGCTGTCGATATAATCGTCGACTATCCGCGATACTTCGTCCGATACCGCAGCCTCGTCCATGTATGTATATTCAGCCTTTTTATAACGGCTGAAAAAGACCTCAAAAATATGATGTACCAGCGTACCGTACTCCAGAGCGTCCACAGTTGCTCTGCGGCGCTCCTCAGCCCTGAGCCCGTACTCGCAGAAGTAGCGGAACGCGCACTTGTGATATACGTCGATACGGCTTGCCGAGAGCCTCATGCTCCTGCCGAAGAGCTCCCTCGTCAGCGCCTTGTCCTCTATCCGCCTCATCTTACGGCTGCGGACAGCCTCGATAGCCTCTATGATATCCCGATAGCCGTCCCGATCACGGAAGTAATCCTTCAAAGCCGCGATCTTCGGCGACGAGCTGTTGTAGTGAGCGACAAGATAATCGAACGCCGCTCTGCGGCATCTGAGCCTCTCTTCAAGCGGCACCTCGTCGTAGTTGCGAAACGTGAGATTCGGCACGCTCAGCTTAGCCTCGTCCACGATATCCGACGGCGACAGCGCCTCGCCTCGCATATCGGCAGCGGGATAGCTTATGTACAGGCGTTCGGCGGCGTCGGTCATCGCAGAGTACGCGTAGAACCTCTCGGTAGCAATCAGCTCTTCGACCGAATCCGAAAGCGGCAGTTCAAAGCTCTCTCTGAGCGTCACGCGCTCGTCGTCGGTGAACACCCCCGCCTCCACAGGAGTACGCGGGAACTCGCCCTCAACACAGCCGATCAAAAACACGATCTTCTTGTCCGAGATAAGGCTGCGGTCGGCGGTGCTTACGTCCACCTCGTCCAGGCCTCGCGGTATCGTCGCGACCTCCGACGCGGCGAAATTGGCATATAAAAGCTGCGCGAATCTCTTCGGCTCCACGGGATAATCGCCGAGCACCGCGACGGTCTTGTCGAGTATGCCGCACAGGACATTCCACGATCTCACCGGCTCTGCGCCGGCGTCTTCATCTCCGCGAGCCTCAAAGCCGTCGCACAGTGCGCCGATATTCGCGTCGATCTTAAGATCGTAAAGCAGCTTCATCAGAGCCCTTGCTATCGTCCTGCCGTCGGTATCGCGCACGGCGGACTGAAAACGCCTGAGCTTGCCTATGATATCCTCGCGCAGGCTCTCGATACCGTCAAGGCTCGCCTTATCATCGTCGGTCATCTCGTCGGTAAAGCCCGAGGGAGAAGCGGTGAACGGCTCATAAAAGCGCCGACCGCTCACATCCCAGACGAAAAGATAATTCTCGAAATCCGCGATCTGCGCCGCCGAGTATCCGCACAGACCGGTCTTCAACACGGTAAGCACATCCTCGCGATCGAAGCCGCGGTTGACGGTGTCGAACGCCGCGCCCACCAGCCGCACCAGCGGCATCGCGTCGATGTTCTGCGGTCTGTCCATAAAGTACGGTATGTCGTACTTGTCGAGGACGGTATCGAGCACGCCGAGATAACCCTCCGCAGAGCGCGTCGTGATGACGATATCCCGATACCGGCAGCCGCCCTCTATCAGTGCGCGAACGGTACGCGCGACATGATCGCACTCGTCGTATATATCCGACGCGCGGTAAATATTCACAGCGTCGGTCGCCTCTTCAAAAGGCTCCTTTCCGATGCGGAAGATGTTCTCTTCAAGAGCGATCAAAGCCTCGTTTGAGAACCTGTAGGGTGTATTCAACACGGTGAGCGGAGCGACCTCTACGCCGCAGTCACGAGCCATCCTCGTCAGCCTCGAGCGGGTACGCCTCGGCACGAAGAACAGGCTGTCCCCTTCCGGGCTGCCGTCGTCAGTCAAAGCGACGAACATATCCTTCGACCGCATCATCAGCTGCTCTATCACCTCATACTCCTGCGAAGTAAAGCCGTAGAAAGCGTCCAGAGCCACCGTGTATCCGTCGAAGAGCCTGTTGTCGCACAGCAGGTCGCGTACCTTAGTCAGCGAGTCGAGAGGATCCATATAACTCTGCGCCATGATCGCGTCGTATGCGTCGTATACAAGCGCCGTGTCGCGCAGCTTTGCGCTCAGGGTATCGTCGCCGCATTTTTCGGCAGCGTCCAAAAGCTCAGCCGAGCCGATAGCGCACTTCTTGTATTCCTTGACGGCGTTCAGCAGCAGCTCGCGTGTACCGGCACTGTCGCCCTTATCGAACACCGTCAGCCCGTCGCGCACCTGCTCCACGGCAAGGCTCATGATCATATGCCTCACGCCTTCATCGGCGAAGGTCGAGAACCTGTTGCCCGTAGCCTCGAAGACGTAGTCGCACAGGCGCGAGAAGCCGAGCACCGATATCCTCCTCGATACCGACGGCCCGAGCAGGTCGAGAAAAGCCTCCTCCGTCTCGAAAGATATCTGATCCGGCACGATGAACAAGAGCTTATCATCTCCGTTTTTCGCAAGCTCCGCAAAATGCCTGCGGAGATATTCTGTTTTGCCGTAGCCCGATCTACCAAGCACAAATCTCAGCATAATCTACCTCATATAGTCAGCGGAACCATCCCCTGACGTCTTCAAAATATTCCACCAGCCTGAACCGGAAGTCGAATTTGTCGGACGTCACCACCCGATATTCTCCCCTGTCAAGCTCTTCTCTCATATCGTCGGCGCTCGCGGCGCCCACGCACAGCGACGGGTACATCACGCACCACCAGTTTTTCCCCGCGCCGTCGCCTATGGTCAGGCGCAGAGCGTCATATCTGCCCGCCGGCATCGTGAAGCTCCCGTAAAAGCGCGTGTCAAAATCATCCGTCACGATCCGGGCGCTCACGGGATAATCAAAGCCGCGCCTGCGGATCTCGCGTTCGGCTGCAGCCTCTATCTCGCCGATATGACTGCGCGTGATATCGAGCGCCTCGTCCTTGCCGGAGCAGCCGTCATAGTACCGCGAGCAAGCCTCAAGCACCCTGTCACGCACGGCGAGCTTCAGGCTCTGGTCTGCTGCGGAATCGGAATTTGCGAGGATATGTATCCTCATAACGTCGCTGTATAATTCTTCACAAGAATCAAAAAACGGGATCGTCAGCGCCATCCCGGCGAGTATCAGCGCAAGCACCAACAGATGAATATATTTCTTCAAAAGAATTACCTGCCTTTATCAAGTCGTTATGCTCCTATAATCGGCAGGTAAATCAAAGTTTATTCAGTATGTTCTATTCGGCAGCCTTCCTTAGTCGGCTGAGTAAGGAAAACCTTGTTATAATTCTCTTGCAGAATATTAACGCATTTCTGCGCTTTTTTCTCTTCAAGAAAAATACCGTACACGGCTGAGCCCGAGCCGCTCATAGAAGCGCCCAGAGCCTTGCACCCGAGCATGGTTTTCTTTATCTCGTTTATCACGGGCAGCGTCATCACCTGCTCGAACTCGTTATAAAGGCAGGTCGAGAGCCCCCGGATATCCCTGCTGCACAGCCGCTTTATCAGCTCGTCGGTGTACAAAAAGCCCTTGGGCGGTCTTGAGTCGCAGGCGGCGTAAGCCTCGGCTGTAGACACGCTGACGTCCGGCTTGCAGATGACGATATGACACTTCGGCATCGACGGCAGTTTTTTGAGCGTCGTACCGGTACCGGTGGCGAGCATCGTGCCGCCCAGCAGACAGAACGGCACATCCGAGCCGAACCGCGAGCATATCTCAGCCATCTCGCTTGCCTTGAGGTGAGTGCCGTACATCATGTTCAGCGCGCAAACCACGGCGGCGCCGTCTGCGGAGCCTCCGGCAAGACCCGCCTGCGTGGGTATGACCTTGTCGATGGTGATGCGCAGGGGCCGTTCTTCACTCTCGGTATACTTGCAGAAAGCCCTCACAGCCCTGCACGCGATGTTGCTGTCATCGACGGGCACATCGGGATAGGCAGGGCAGCTGACTTCTATCCCCTCGCCGTCAAAGTCCTCTACGGTCACGGTATCGTACAGCGAGACCGTCTGCATGACCATAGCTACGTCATGATAGCCGTCGGGGCGCTTGCCAACGATATCCAGCGTGAGGTTTATCTTAGCCGGAGCCTTAACCGTTATCTTCATCTTTAAGCTCCGACAAAAACTCTCTTATCAGCTCCATCGCGCGCGTGAGGTGCTTGATGGAGTAAGAATAGCTCAGCCGCACATAGCCCTCGCCGCAGTCGCCGAACGCCGAGCCCGGCACCAGAGCGACGTGCTTGCTGTGCAGCAGCCGTGTGCAGAAGTCCTCGCTGCTCAGCCCGGTGCTCTTGATGCACGGGAAGCAGTAGAACGCGCCCTCGGGGTTGAAGCAGCTCAGCCCCATCGCGTTGAGCGACGCGACGACAAAGCGCCGGCGCATATCGTACTCGTTGCGCATGGCTTCGATATCTCCGTCGCCGTTGCGCAGAGCCTCGATCGCCGCGTACTGCGCGGTCGTGGGAGCCGACATGATGCAGAACTGATGCAGCTTGACCATCATCGAGATTATCTCCTTTGGTCCCAGCGCGTAGCCGAGCCTCCAGCCCGTCATGGCGTACGCCTTTGAGAAGCCGTTGATAACCACGGTCCTCTCGCGCATACCGTCTATCTGAGCGATAGAAACATGAAGCTTGCCGCCGTAGGTCAGCTCGCTGTAGATCTCGTCCGAGAGCACCATCAGATCGTGCTTCTTCACGATCTCGGCGATCTTCTCCAGATCCTCACGCTCCATGATGCCGCCGGTAGGGTTGTTGGGATAAGGCAGGATCAGCAGCTTTGAAGCAGGGGTGATATTCTCCTCGAGCTGCTCCGGAGTCAGACGGAAGGCGTTCTCAGCCTTGGTCTCGATGAGCACCGGAGTAGCGCCCGCCATCACCGTCAGCGGCTCGTAGCAGACGAAGGACGGCTGAGGTATCAGCACCTCGTCGCCTCTTGAAGCCATACAGCGCAGGGCGATATCTATAGCCTCGCTGCCGCCTACGGTCACGACGCACTCCTCGAGCGGATCGTATGTAAGGTTGTATTTTCTTTTATAGAATTTTGTTATCTCTTTGCACAGCTCCTTGAAGCCCCTGTTGGGCGTATACCAGGTCTTGCCCTGTTCAAGAGAAGCTATGCCTGCCTGTCGAACGTGCCACGGGGTCTGAAAGTCCGGCTCGCCCACCGACAGCGAGATGACATGATCCATCTCGTTGACGATGTCGAAGAAGCGGCGTATACCGGAGGGCTTCACCGTGTGTATCGACTGTGCCAGCTTATCGGTATAATCCATCAGATGATCATTTCCCTTCCGTCGTTTTTGCCGTCCATCAGCGAAACTCCCTTTTCCTTATACCTCTTGAGCATGAAGTGGGTCGCCGTGGAGAGGATGCCGTCCATAGCGGCGAGGCGCTTTGCAACAAAGGAGGATACGTCCTGTATCGTCTTTCCCTTTACGGTAAGCAGCAGGTCGTAGGCGCCTGCCATAAGATACACGGACTCAACCTCTTCATACGCCTGGATGCGCTCGGCTATATCGTCGAAGCCCTTTTGCAGCTGAGGCGCTACCTTGAGCTCTATCATAGCCATAACGCCGGCGTCCGGCACCTCGTCCCAGTCCACCACAGCCTGATAGCCGCGGATGATACCGCTGTTCTCGTACTCCTTGATCTGCGCGGCGATATAATCCTCAGGCTCGCCGAGCATCATCGAGAGCTGTTCGGTGGTGTAGGAAGAATTCTCGCTTAATAATCTCAGTAATTTATCCATAGTTTTCAATACCTTTCTGTATATGTTATAATTCTAAAATCGAATATTTATATCAAGTCAACTGCAACACCGGCGCCTGACCGACCGACAGGCTCGATATGCAGACAACGGCAGCAACGCAGAATATCTCGCGCTCCTTCTGGAATATCTCCATGCAGGTCTGCCCCTTTGCAAAATCCCTGCCGACCTCGCAGACTACGGCGGTATCCGCGTCGAGGAAGGAATACGACCCCGACGGTATATCGCCCCTGACAAAGAAGCTGATGCCCCTAAACCTTACAGCCGCGCGTCCGCTGCCGACGGCTATATTCAGCCGTATGCTCTCGCCGCCGGAGCTTATGCTGTACACCGATAGCGCCGAGAAGCCCAAGCCCCGTATCCTGCACAAAGCCTCGCCGTCGGTATTTCGGATGCTCATGCTCTCGCCTGAGGGATTCCTCTTCCCCGTCACGATGTAGCGCAACTCGCCCTTGTCGTCAAACACCCTGTACCGGGAGTTCAGCTCTGAAATATCGCGTTGTAACACTAACCTCACAGTCATCACCCACAGTTATTATCGGTCGGGATAAGTGAAAAATACATCGGATCACAATATGCTCCGTCTGAATGTACGCCCGAAGAGCTCAAAGGTGCCGAGCTCTTCATCCGGCTCGAACTTCACGAGGAAGCACGAGGTATAGCCGACGATCAGCCAGAAGAATATCACCATAAAGTTCAGGTTGAACAGCAGCCCGACCTCGATGAACGAGTAGATCAGATACGCGCAGATGAACGCGAACATACACGGCAGCACGCTCTCGCTCAAGCCCTCCTCACGGAACACGTGCACCGTGATGTGCCTGAAGAACCGCAGCCAGAATATGCAGAACAGCACAAAGCCTATAACGCCCGAGCAGATGATGATCGTGATGTAGCCGTTGTGGAAGTCGGTCATCAGCGGCGCGAGTATGCCGTAGCTGTCCGAGAACTTTATCCCGCCCTCAAACAGCCGGTTGCCGTACTCGTAGATATTGCCCTTACCTATGCCGATGACGGGATTCTGCGCGAACATCTTCGCCGCCTGCTGCCACAGCTTGAATCTGCCGGAATCTATATTCTTGTTCACGTGCTCAAAGGTCACGCCCGCCTCGCCCTCTACGATGATATCCGCGAGATCCTCGGACGAAGCCACGACAACGGGCTTAGAGTCCCTCATGATCTGAGAGAAGCCCGCCTGAGTCACGTTGCGCATGAAGAAGATCGCCGCTACGATGAACAGCCCGGCGACAAGACAAGCCAAGGCTTTTTTGGCGACCACCCACGTGCTGAGCTTTCTCTCGGAGCCGAACATCTTGTATATCAGGTAGAAGATGATGTATCCGAGCACCAGCACCAGAGCGCCGTTGGAGTCGCACAGTATCAGCGATATCGCGTTCACCGCGACGCAGGAGCCTATCCAGATACGGCTGACCCTCTCCCTGCCGGATATGGCGATGAAATCCTTCTTCATCAGCATATGACAGCAGAAGATCGCCGCCGCGCTGATAAAGCCCAGCTGGTTCGGATTGACGAACATCCCGTCGAAGCGGTTCTCGAACACGATGAACTTGAACCACAGAACCTCGAAGCTGATCTCAGCCATCAGGAACGCCAGTCCCACTATGCCAAGCACCGTCGTGGTATACACGATGAACCTGCACACCGAGTACAGCTCCCTTCGGAAGTTCAGCTCCTTCTCGGTATGCACCGAGTAGAACACGAAGAAGCACACCGCCACATGGAGCACCATCATGAAGTTGATGGCGTTATACAGCGCAGAGCTCGCCAGATGGACGATGACCGTCACCGTCGACGACAGCACGAACGCCGCGAGCCACAGCCCGTAGCGCGTCTTTTGTATGGTATGGTGCTTAACCTCGTTGTAGATAAGGAGGAAAACTCCCCATATGAACAGCACCGCAAGCACCGCGTACGCCGGTATCAGCACAAAGGATATATTGCTGCAAAACAGGCATACGATATAACTGCGCCTGAACAGCGAGGTGTCCAGGACCGCCTTTTTGAACTTACTCATATACTCCTCGTCTGATGAATAAACAAATCTGTCAAGGCTATCATAACGCCGTCATCATATCGAAACTGTCAGGAAAAAACGTTCTTCACGGTAGAGAACATCAGCTTTATATCCTGCCCGAAGCCGAAGTTCGATATATACTCGAGGTTATACTCCATCTTAAGCGGCAGTATCTCTTCGATATAGATACGGTCGACCTCGTCGGGGTCGCTCACATCGCCTATCATCGTGTCCTCATCCTTGAAGCGGATAGACGCGAGCGAGGTGATGCCGGCAGGCATCAGCAGGGTCGCCATCATCTCGGGAGAATACTTCTCCACATACCTCGGCACTTCGGGACGCGTGCCGACGAAGCTCATCTTACCCGACAGCACATGGAAGACCTGCGGCAGCTCGTCTAAGCGGAATTTCCTGAGCTTAGCTCCGATCCCGGTGATGCGGCTGTCGTTAGCCGAGGTCACCAGAGCCCCTGCCTTATCCGCTCCCACGGCCATCGTGCGGAACTTCCATATCCTGAACTCCCTGTTGTATTTGGTCACCCTGACCTGCTTATACAGCACGGGGCCCTTTGACGTCGCCTTGATGATGACGGCTATCACCGCCATAGGTATCGCCAGCAGCACTATCATTATCAGCGAAAGCACTATATCCAGCGCACGCTTGGATACAAGGCTACCGCGCTTTTTATTGAGAATATCGTAGTATTTTCTGACCTCGCCGCATCTGAATTCGGCAGGCAGCTTTGAGAACGGTAAGAGTATCATATTCCCTCCGTTAATCATATACGCAAAGCGTTTTGTTATATTATACGCACATCGGTTGCCTGAAAATGACCCATATTCGTTTTTATTATACTATATATGCGCGAAATTTTCAATATAAAATCGAAAAATGTATTTCACTAAATATTGCAAAAATCCCTTGACTAAACGCGTTTATAAGAGTAAAATATAATTACAGCAAAGAGCAAAACCCCTACGGTTTTTATATAGATTCTTTGCGTGATCGCATGATCAAACTATCGAAGGGAGTGTATTCCGATGGGAAACGAATATAAGCCCGACCTCATCACCCTTATTGATGATGAAAACGTCGAGCATAACTTTGAGATTCTTGATACCATCGAGAACGAAAAGGGCGTTTTCTATGCCCTGTACCCCATCTTCGACAGCGCTGAAGAATCCGTCGAGGACAGCGGCGAGTATTACATCATGGAGGTCATCGAGGTCGACGGCGAGGAGCAGCTCGCAGAGGTCGAGGACGAAGCTCTTTTAGATGAGCTTTCCGCTATTTTCGAGCAGCACTTTGAGGAGATGTTCGACGATATCGAAGAGGACTGAGCCTCATATAGCTATTTTCAAAAGATCAACGATATTTGTGTACACGTTCCGCTCGACGAGGGATCGTATCGACAGACCGCTTATACAAACGTCGTCTATTATCAACCAAGTCAATATCCTGCCTGATCCGCGTATCAGCCACAAATAACCCTACAACCCTTAAATCGGGAGCTTAGCTCCTTCGGCGGTGTGCAGACCTCCCATCCGTATGGAAGAAGGGAGCCTAAAGCCGCAGGGCGGGCACCCACCTGTCATTATGTAGGCAGGTTATCTTAAAGCTGTTACGATCAGGCGGGATTCTTTATGTCTTTTAGTACACCATACTATTCTGTTTAATGATGTCAAAAGTGAGATAGATCACAACGTTAGGATATAATCCCGACCGTTCACTTTGAAACGTAATAAGGAGTGTTGCAGGGTACGGCATTTGGACGCGCAGCGTCATTCGCGAAGAGAAAGGTTGCAGATGCTCTGCAAATAAACGAGTTATTTCTACGTTTGGATATGATCCAAACCATTCACCCTGCAATATCAGAAACAGAGTCCCCTTTCTCCCATATACATTGACGATTTATAAAACCACTTTTGATAATCCACCAAATATTCATTCGGAGAACTCACTATGTTAATTTCAGTTTTAGGCTGCGGCAGATGGGGCAGCTGTATCGCATGGTACCTCGACCGCATCGGTCACGAGGTATGCTCCTGCGGACTTGAAGACGCCCCCGAGCTGCAGCAGCTTCTCAAAGAACGCCACAACGACTACCTCACCTTCCCCGAAAGCATCACCGTCACCTCCGACCACAAGTTCGCGGTCGAGCGCGCCGAGGTCATCGTCATATCCATCTCGTCGCAGTATCTGCGCGACTACATGAAGACGATCACCCGGTTCGATCTTGACGGCAAGATCATCGTCCTGTGCATGAAGGGCATCGAGGTCAGCACCGGCAAGCGACTGACTCAGGTGGTCGGCGACTTCGTCGATACCGAAAAAACCCCCGTCGCGGTATGGGTAGGCCCCGGACATCCGCAGGACTACGTCAAGGGCGTCCCCAACTGCATGGTCATCGACAGTGAGAACGAGGAAGTCAAGGAGAAGCTCGTCCGCAGCTTCAACAGCGAGCTCATCCGCTTTTATCTGGGCACCGACCTGATCGGCTCCGAGATCGGAGCAGCCGCAAAGAACGTCATCGGCATCGCCGCAGGTATGCTCGACGGCTCCGGCTATACGTCGATCAAGGGCGCTTTGATGGCGCGAGGCACACGCGAGGTCGCGAGGCTGATACAAGCCGCCGGCGGCAACGAGCTCTCCGCATACGGGCTCTGTCATCTCGGCGACTACGAGGCGACCCTCTTCTCCCCGTGGAGCCACAACCGCCGCTACGGTGAAGAGTTCATCAAGGGCAAGCGGTTCGAGAAGCTCGCCGAGGGCGTGATGACCTCCAAGGCGATGTGCGAGCTCGCCGACAAGCTCGGCGTCGACCTGCCCATCACCACCGCGGTCTACCGTATACTCTTCGAGAACGCCGACCCCAAAGCCGAGCTCTCCGCACTGTTCACAAGAAGCATAAAAGAAGAATTTTGACGCGCGGACACGTGTGTCATAGTACACCATACTATGCAGTACTATTGATACCAAACGCTTCACAAATCACAACGCCGGGATCTTTTAGTACGCCATACTATGCTGCACCATTGATACCAAACGCTTCATTAATCACAACGCCGGGATCTATTCCCGGCGTTTTTAGTTAGGTGTCAGGATTGAGGAGTTAGGAGTTTACGGCGGGACACCCGCACCCGAATTGTATAATAATGCAAGAACGCATACAAGAACATGGTCAAAAAAGTCGATAACGTTTTTTATATAAGGAAGTTATATCAATCAAAAAGCCGTCAGGCTTTCCCACAATTCCTAATTCCTAACTCCTAATTCCTAATTCTAATAAGGTTCCTATCAAAAAAGCTCCCGAAGTTCTCGGGAGCTTTTCATCACTTCATCTGCGAATACTGCTGCTTTAGCGTATCCACCTTTTGCTGTTCGACCTGCTTGGGGGCGTACCAGCCTTTTTCGGTCATCTTTGAAAAGATCTCGCCCTGCATCGACAGCGAGTCGTCGTAGGCGTTGCGAAAGGCGCTGAGCACGCTCTGGTTCGCGGATTCGACCGCGCCGTGCATATACAGGTCGCAGCCGCCTTTTTCGAGGAGCAGAAGATTCTGCATCAGGTTTCTGTCATCCATGTCAGCCCCTCCTTACAGCAGCGCGTAAAAGCGGTCGAAGATCTGTGTGTGGCGGTCGGCAAATTGCTCCACGCAGGTTTTGAGAGCAGGGTCGCTCAGGCTCTGCGCGGTCTCTTTGCATTTCTGCTGAAAATACTGCTCGTGACCGAGGGCGTCCTCGATATAGAGCAATTCTTTGTCGGTCATAATAAAAATACCTCCTAATATTTCGGTACTGCTATTATTGACCGAAAAGCCGTTATTATTCATTTTAGTTAGGAGTGAGGAGTTAGGAATGAGGAGTTGATGGCGGGCGCTGCCCGCACCCGGTTTATATAGACTCTATCATAAAAGTTTTATCACTAAAAATAACGCCCACGAAACAGAGTCGTGAGCGTTGTTTACGTATGCAGTTATATCAATCAAAAATCCGCAAGGATTTTCCCTTAACTCCTAACTCATCACTCCTAACTCCTAACTGTCAAAGACCTTCATCGCCCTTTCGAGTATCCCGTTCATCGCGGCTATCGCGATGCCGTAGTTCACCATCGGGACGCCTGCGTC
>ONPE01000185.1 GCA_900319615.1 uncultured Eubacteriales bacterium | reverse complement strand
GGTAAAGGGTATCGCCCCCGGTACCGGCACTGTTACCGTAAGCTGCGGCAGCGTCAGCACAGACGTCGAGATCGTTGTCACCTCCTCCGGCAATCTGCTCCTCGGCGACGCCGACCTCAGCGGAGAAGTCGATATCGCCGACGCTACGACCATACAGCGTCATGATGCGCATTTCATCACGCTGGTCGGTACAGCTCTGCAGCTTGCAGACGTCGACAAGGATGACGATATTACTATCATCGACGCGACATGGATACAGCGCTGGGAGCTAGATATGAAAGCTCCCGAGGGCATCGGCAAACCGATCTGAACACCCTGAGATCAGGAGGTCATCAAGTGAATCGAGCCCGATCGCTGCTCCGCGTACCGAAACGGTCATTGATCCGATAATAGGATTCCGCTGCAGTCAGTCTTTTGCAGCAATGGGTTCATTATCGAACAGCCTATGCGGACGCAATATTTCCTTATATTTGCTTGCTTATAACGATATTTCGCTTTTTGCAGCACAAGCAAAAGCCCCGACGCGGTTACGCGCCGGGGCTTTTTAAACAGCAAGCATATAAAAGAGGATTAACCTATGTAATACTGCCGAAAACAGAGCTATGCGGAAATTAACGCAATAGATGTTAAAGGTATTTATTTAGTATTAGTGTAAGAATCATTTTTCCTGGAGGAGCTTGTTGAGCTCATCCATAAAGGTGTTGATGTCCTTGAACTGGCGATATACAGACGCAAAGCGCACATATGCGACCTCGTCGACGCCCTTGAGCTGCTCCATAGTCAGCTCGCCGATGGTCATGGACGATACCTCGCGGTCGAGGGAGCTCTGGAGCTTGGCTTCGATCTCGTCGACCATCTTCTCGATCTGCTGGACGGATACGGGGCGCTTCTCGCAAGCGCGCAGGATACCTGCGGTGAGCTTTGCACGGTCGAAGACCTCGCGGCTCTTGTCGCGCTTTACGACGACTATCGGGACGGTCTCGATGACCTCGTGCGTGGTGAAACGCTTGCCGCATTTCAGACACTCGCGGCGGCGGCGTATACGCTCGCCTTCATCGGCGGGACGCGAATCTATGACTTTGCTTTCTTCATATCCGCAGTAGGGACACTTCATATTATCACCCCAACATATTGATGTTATTATTCTACAATAGAAATTATATTCTATCGGGAGTGTATATGCAAGTTATAATTTTGTAATCACGCGTTACAAAACAGATGTAAAATCTGCTGCGATCTCCAAGGAGTTGATACTCTCGTAGTGACAGCTTGCAATAACAAAAGCTCCCTTTTGCAAGGGAGCTTCGGACGAAAAAATTCGGTTATCAGTACATACCGCCCATATCGGGTGCGGCGGGAGCTGCCGGAGCAGGCTCCTTGATGTCGGCGACGAGGCTCTCGGTGGTGAGCACCATCGAAGCGACGGATGCCGCGTTCTGCAGAGCGGAGCGTGTGACCTTGGTGGGATCCACGATACCGGCGGAGATCATATCGGTGTACTCTTCTTCAAGAGCGTTGAAGCCGTAGCCGATCTTACCCTCGCGCTTGATGTTCTCGACGATGACGGAGCCCTCGAGACCTGCGTTCTTCGCGATCTGCTTTACGGGAGCTTCAAGAGCCTTGAGAACGATCTGCACGCCGGTTTTGATATCGCCGGAGGTAGAATCGAGCAGCTTGGATACGGCGGGGATGGCGTTGATCAGAGCTACGCCGCCGCCTGCGACGATGCCCTCTTCAACTGCCGCCTTGGTAGCGGAGAGAGCGTCCTCGATGCGCATCTTCTTCTCCTTCATCTCGATCTCGGTGGAGGCGCCGACCTTGATAACGGCTACGCCGCCTGCGAGCTTTGCAAGACGCTCCTGCAGCTTCTCGCGGTCGAAATCGGATGTGGTGGTCTCGATCTGCTGACGGATATGGTTGACGCGGTTCTTGATCTCGTTCTGGTCGCCCTGACCGTCTACGATGATGGTGTCTTCCTTAGTGATCTTGACCTGACGAGCACGGCCGAGCTGGCTCATATCGGCGTCCTTGAGCTCGAGGCCGAGGTCGGAGGTGATGACGGTGCCGCCGGTAAGGATGGCGATATCCTGCAGCATCTCCTTGCGTCTGTCGCCGAAGCCCGGAGCCTTGACAGCTACGGCTGTGAAGGTACCGCGCAGCTTGTTGAGCACGAGGGTAGTGAGAGCCTCGCCCTCGACGTCCTCAGCTATGATGACCAGCTTTCTGCCGGACTGGACGATCTGCTCGAGCAGGGGCAGGATCTCCTGAGTGTTGCTGATCTTCTTATCCGTGATCAGGATGAGCGCGTCGTCGATCTCTGCGACCATCTTGTCGGTGTCTGTGACCATGTACGGAGCGATGTAGCCGCGGTCGAACATCATGCCTTCGACTACCTCGCTGTAGGTCTCGGCGGTCTTGGACTCTTCAACGGTGATAACGCCGTCGGTGGAGACCTTCTCCATAGCCTCGGCGATCAGCTTGCCGATATACTCGTCGCCGGAAGAGATGGTGGCGACGCGGGCGATATCCTCGGTGCCGGAGATCGCCTGAGAGTTGGCGGTGATTGCCTTGACGGTCTCGTCAACTGCCATGGAGATACCCTTCCTGAGCACCATGGGGTTAGCGCCTGCAGCGACGTTCTTCATGCCCTCGCCTACGAGAGCCTGTGCGAGCAGGGTGGCGGTGGTTGTGCCGTCGCCTGCAACGTCGTTTGTCTTGACAGAAACTTCCTTTACGAGCTGGGCGCCCATGTTCTCAAAAGCGTCCTCGAGCTCGATCTCCTTGGCGATGGTGACGCCGTCGTTTGTGATGAGCGGAGCGCCGAACTTCTTATCCAGCACTACGTTGCGGCCCTTGGGGCCCAAAGTGATCTTGACGGTATCGGCGAGCTGGTCGATACCTGACTGCAGCGCCTTGCGCGCTTCTTCTCCGTAAGCTATCTGTTTAGCCATGATCTATACCTCCCTGATTATTCTACGATAGCCAGAATATCGCTCTGGCGTACGATGGTGTACTCTTCTCCGTCGACCTTGACGTCGGTACCTGCATACTTGGACGCGATAACCTTATCGCCGACCTTTACGTACATCTGTACCTCGTTGCCGTCGACTATACCGCCGGGGCCTACCGCGATAACGTTCGCGTACTGGGGCTTCTCCTGAGCGGCTGTGGACAGGACAATGCCTGAAGCGGTCGTCTGCTCTGCGTCGTCGCGAGTAAGGGTTTGATGGTCATATCTATTCCTCCTTAAAATATAAAACATATCATTAGCACTCTCTATCTTTGAGTGCTAAGTATATTGTATACCATTTTATGGGAAAAATCAAGAGGGTTTTTGCGATTTCACAAATTGTTAATTTTTTAGTACACCATACTGTAATGATTTGATGTTGTCTAAAGTGTCATTGATTACGGTGTTGAGATGAAACGTCAGACCGTGCCCTATTATGTGTTTCTGCTGTTGGTAGAGATATAGTTCACCGCGTTGGGATAGAACGAAAGACCGTGCCCCATACACTACGCTTCTGCTTTCTATTATTATTAATATGCAACTCATGATTCACCGCGTTAAGATAATACGTCAGACCGTGCCATATTATAAGATGTAGTTTTCTGCATACCGCGTTATGACAAAACTCCCGACCTCAGTGATCTATGATTCTTTTGACACCACCTAACACAACAGTATGGTGTAATAAAAGAACGCTGCCCTTGCGGACAGCGCTTTGTAAACGTATTATTCAGCTGTGGTCGGTTTTTCCGTCGGAGCCGCGGTAGGCGGCTCTACGAACTGGATATCCTTCATAGCGGTAGAGGGTATCTTGACGCCTAGCTTATCGGCGATCTCTTTATTAACGAGATTGTTGCAATCGTGCTTATAGATAACGCTCAGGGTGGCTGTGTCCTTCTCGTTGAAGAGGACGTCGTTCGCCATGCCTGCCGCAACGCGCCCGATATAGGC
>ONPE01000148.1 GCA_900319615.1 uncultured Eubacteriales bacterium | reverse complement strand
AGGGAGATACCGTCAGCTCCTTTTTGAGCTTGCCGTCCTTGTACGCTTCAAAGCGGAAGACTACGCTCTTCTCGCCCCAGTTGCCGATGTACTTGCCGTACAGAGCGTATGCGGCGTCGAAGTCCATGCCGTGCCGTACCATCAGATACGCTGCCTTGCGCTTTGCGTCTGCGGAGAGCTCGTTCATGCCGAAGCGCGAGCTCTCGTTGAGTATATCCTTGACATACTCCGCCTGCTTGGGTGAGAAATCCTCGTTCTCCGCGATCAGGTCGCCGATGTAGTCGGTGACTTCTATCGGCGGATATTTCAGATTCGGGAAGTCGGTACCGTCGTGAGTATATTCATGGATAAATATGTCGTTTTTGTAGAAGCGAACGCTGTCGGCGTTGGTGAGTATATATATCCTGCCGCGGTTTGAGGCGGGATGATCGCCTATATCCATCGAGGAGCTGAGCTCGAGGATGGTCTCGCTGCTGTCTTGTATGGCGTAGAGGTGCGCCGCGAGCTTTTTGTTGCGGAACATATCGCACACGCCGTGGTAGCAGATGCGGTCGCCCGAGCCGAATTCCTTATGCGTGTTGTAATCGAACATACACCAGCCGAAGGAGCCCGCGATATCGTTGTAAGAGGCAACGGCGTCCAGTACGCGCGCATGGCGGAGCATATGCTCCAGGCGGTGCTCCTCGTCGTCATAAGCCTTTGTCGGGTACATATGTCCGTTGTACTCCGAGATAAGATACGCCTTGTCGGCGTCGGAGGTCACAGCCTTCTTTGGCTCGCAGCCGGGCTTTACGCCGTCGTGGATGAAGTCGTTGTAGGTGTAAACGTCTTCCAAAAGCTCGCTGTTTTTGAGATATCTGACGCCGCCTGTAGCGCGGGTGGGGTCGAGGCGGCGCGCAGCATCATTCGTCCTCACATAAAAGTCATGGTCGTCCTGACTCTCGTTGATGCGAACGCCCCAAAGGATGATCGACGGATGGCTGCGGTATTCGCGCACCATCTCCTTTACGGCCTGCACGCCGACGTCCTTCCACTCGTCGCCGCCGAGGTTCTGCCAGCCGGGAGCCTCGGTAAAGACGAGCAGACCGAGCTCGTCACAGCGGTCGATAAAATGCTGCGACTGCGGATAGTGAGAGGTGCGTACAGCGTTGCAGCCGAGCTCATTTCTCAGGATATCCGCGTCCAGCCGCTGTACCGAGCGCGGCATCGCGTAGCCGACAAAGGGATAAGACTGGTGGCGGTTCAGTCCGCGGAGTCTGAACTTCCTGCCGTTGAGATAAAAGCCGTCTTTTTTGAATTCTGCACGGCGAAAACCGATTCGCCTCGTAACGCTGTCGACAACTTCGCCGTCCTTTATCAGCTCAGCCCTGATATCATAGAGCATGGGGCTCAGCGGATCCCAGATATGGACGCGCGGTATATTAAGCGTGTGCTTTTTTGCAGCGTCGGCTTTGATCTCATATACGGCTCTGTCGCCGTCCTTTTCAAAGACGGAGTAACGTACCGAATCGGCTTCACCGACGATATCGAGCTCACATTCTATAACGCCGTCAAAGGTCAGGGATGATACCAGCTTAGGCTTCATCTTAGGCGTGACCCTGATCGTATCGGGGACAAAGGGCATGGCGTACAGGTCGCCGATATAGCTCTTCTCGCGGTATTCGAGGCGTACCTCGCGGTACAGGCCGCCGTAGGTGAGGTAGTCGATGACCTTGCCGAAGGGCGGGAAATCCAGACTTTCCCTCGTGTCGAGCTCTACCGCGAGCAGCGGCGACGGGTTGTCGGTAACGAGCTCAACTTCAAAGGCTGTATAGCCGCCCTTATGCTCGCCGATAAGCTCGCCGTCGAGATAGATCTTAGCATAGTGCGCCGCAGCGCCGAAGCAGATGAAGGCGCGTCTGTCGCCGAGCAAGCTCAGGTCGAGCTTTTTCCGATAGCCGCAGATCATCTGATAAATGCCCTCGTCAAAATAGTTGTAAGGGGTGGTCTTGCAGGTGTGAGGCAGGCGTATTTTTTCAGCCTCGCCATCGCCGTTCAAAAAGCCGGCGTCAAATTCGGGAGTAAATTCCCATCCGTCGTTCAAATGTATGATTTGTCGCATAAATTCCCTCGTTATCCATAGCTGTATTTTGTATTTTTATCGCTTTATTTAATACTATCACAGTCGACCGGTGTTTTCAATTGTATTATTTTATTCATTTTGAATTTACAAAACTGTAATATCATATTTCTTCCATGTTGTTGATATTTTAATTTGACTTATGCTATAATGAACTGGAAAATTGAGTAATTATGTTAATTTGTAAATTATTATTGATAATTATGCGCCGTTTCCCGGCGCTGTCCGGAGGGATCAAAAATGCCTTTATGTATGGGTTGTTTGAATGAGATATCTGCCGATGAACCGGTATGCAAGGCGTGCGGCTTTGATAACAGAGAGAAGCAGCAGGCGCCCTTCCTGCCGTACGGCACTGTTCTTAAAGATAAATATGTGGTAGCCAAGAACATCGAGATGAACGGTGAGAGCACCCGTTATCTCGGCTATGATAAGGAGAGCGGAAACGTCCTCTCTGTCCGCGAGTTCCTGCCGATAGGTCTGTTCGAGCGCGGCGAGGACGAGACCAAGCTCTTTGTGTCCGAAGAGGATAAGGCTGATTTTGATAAGGCTCTTGCGGATTTCAACAGCTATTACGAGACTGTGAATTCGCTGACCGATAAATCGGCTATGATCGGCATCTCCGATATGTTCAGCGAGAACGGCACCGCTTATGTGGTAGAGGACAACGACGATCTGATCTCGTTCACCGAGTATGTCGATCACAACGGCGGACATCTTGAATGGGACGTAGCCCGTCCGCTGTTCATGCCGATCATCACCCTGCTCGAGAATCTCCACAAGGCAGGCGTCGGACACTACGCCGTGTCTCCGTCAAATCTTTTCGTCACCTCCGCAGGCAAGCTCAAGCTCGGCGGCTTCTCTACCGCTAACGAGCGTCAGCGCGGCACGATGCTCAAATCTCAGCTTTACAGCGGATGTGCCGCTCCCGAACAGTATGTCCCCGGAGCGACCCTCGACGCCGCTACCGATATCTACGGTCTGACCGCTGCCTTGTTCTACGCGCTTACAGGTAATCTCCCTGCTAACGCCAAGGAGAGGGAGAAGGACGCAAGGCTGCTGATCAGCACCAATACCGTCAAGCGTCTGCCGCCCCATGTCGTAACGGCTCTCGCAAACGGTCTGCAGATGAAGAGCGACCAGCGCATAGCCGACTTCGACGAGCTCAGAGCTCAGCTCTCGGTAGCTTCTACCGTGCAGGCTATACAGGACGAGATCTCCCGTACCGCCAGCATGACTCCGATAAAGAACGAGAACAATAACAATAAACAGTCGAGCGTCAATCCTACGCTCGTGGGTCTTATAGCTACAATCGTCGCGCTGCTGCTGTTTGCGGCGGTCGGTCTGCTGTGGCTCCCGACCAACCCCCTGATGGGCGTTTTCACAAACGGCTCCACCGTACCCATGACCGTCGCGCCTCCCACCGAGTCGTGGACAGGCCCCGTGATGCAGAATTACGTCGGCATGAAGTATGAGGACGTCGCCGCAGGATTTGCAGGAGCTTTGAAGAAGAATCCCGACGGCGAGTACAGCGATACGGTCGAAAAGGGCTGCATCATCTCTCAGGAGCCTGCTGCAGGCGAGCCTGTAGTTGATCCCGACAATATGTTCCTGTATGTAGTCGTCAGCAAGGGTCCGGCTATGACGACCCTGCCCAACGTCAAAGACAAATCCTATACCGCAGCGGCGGAGGAGCTGACAAATCTCGGTCTGGTCGCCTTGATGGACGTCGAGTACAGCGACACCGTAGCCGAGGGTAAGGTGATCGACTATGTCGACCGCAGAGCCGGCGATCAGGTTGATTCTGGCTCGGAGGTCACGCTCAAGGTCTCCAGAGGAGCCAAGAAGCAAACCTCATCAAGTACATCACAGTAATACAAACAGGTGGGTAACGCTACCCACCTGTTAAGTTTTTATAAAACAGTCATTGCGAAGCCTTGTGTAACTGCCGATTAATGCGGTTTTCGTATTCGTCGTCATTCCGAGGGAGCACCGACACGCGTGTCGTGCGACCGTGGGAATCCCCCTGATAGGAGCAGAATCTCACTGTTCAAGCCGGT
>ONPE01000126.1 GCA_900319615.1 uncultured Eubacteriales bacterium | reverse complement strand
TTATTGTATAATCAATGTTGCATTATGCGAATTACCCCTGTTTATAACAGATGGGAGGGAAATAAATGTCAGAAGTAAGACTCAAGGAAAACGAATCCTTAGAGAGCGCCCTGCGCCGCTTCAAGAAGCAGTGCGCACGCGCCGGCGTCATCGCCGAGGTTCGTAAGAGAGAGGCTTACGAGAAGCCTTCTGTAAAGCGTAAGAAGAAGTCCGAGGCTGCTCGCAAGCGTAAGTACAGATAATCAACAAACGAACGGACAGGAGCCCCTGTCCGTTTTTTGTTTTATGCCGATGCCTGTCGTCGGAACAGGCAAAGCTGTCAGGCAAAGCCTGACCGGTGAGGTGTTTGCAGCCGAGCTTGTAAGGATTCGCTGTCAAATGCTGCATCCATACACCTCATCCGACCCGGCAGAGCCGGGCCACCTTCCCCTCAAGGGGAAGGCTAATCTACCTTACGAGGTGATATTATGATAATCAAACGAACCGCTGCCGCCGTGCTCTTTGCGCTCATCCTGCTATCCGCCTGTCTGTGCGGCTGCTCTCCCGCCCCCGAGAAGGGCTTCACCATCCCCGTGTCGCCCATAGAACGCAGCTTCTATGAGCTGTGCAAGAAGCAGTACATGGATACCGAGCTCGAGCAGATATATTCTTTGATGGTCGAAGAGAACGATATGGCAAAGCTCGACAAGAGCTACCCCGTCGAGTGCCTGCGCAAGGATAAGGACGGCTACCATATCATCTACTGCGGCAAGAGGAAGATCCTGCTGCTCAGCTTCGATCAGAACGCAGCCTTCACCGAGAAGCCGAAGCTCGAGAGCATCTTCTTCGTCACCAAGACGCGCGGATACTTCGACGAGCTGCAGCCCGGCGACCCGATCGCCAAGGTGCAGTCCATCGACCCCACGGGCTTCTATCCGTTCCTGATCGAGGGCAGCGACGCGCCTAAGGTGTCCGAGCACTTTACCGAGGACGGCTACCATACCACCATCGCCTACGACGCCGACCTTAATATCATGTCCGTCGACTATGACGTCGCGTGAGCGCATAGCTCTCGCTGCAGAGAGCATACAGGACTTTCTGCCGGATGAACACACCGCCGCGCTGGTGACCTCCGGCGTGAACCGCAGATATCTCTCCGGCTTCCCGTCGTCCGCAGGAGCCGTGCTGATCACCAAGAGATCGGCTAAGCTGCTGCTCGACTTCCGCTATTTTGAGGCGGCGCAAAAGACGATACAGCCTCCGCCCGAGGTCATCCGCTGTACCCGCCTGATCGACGACCTGAACCGTATATTTCTCGAAGAGAATATTAAATCGGTCATCATAGAGGATGAAGCCGTCACCGTCGCGCAGATGAAAGAATTCTCCGACGCCATGATCCCGCAGGTCATGTCCGGCGGCTTGTCCGAGAAGCTCTGTGAGCTCCGTATGGTGAAATCGGACGACGAGATCGAAAGGATCACCACGGCGCAGAGGATCACCGAGCGCGCCTACACCGAGGTGCTCAACCATCTGCGCCCCGGGGTCACCGAGCGCAGCATAGCGGTCGAGCTGGAGCATCTTATCAAGCTCTACGGCGGCGAGCGCGTCGCCTTCGACCTTATCTGCATCACGGGCGCGAACACATCCCTTCCTCACGGTGTGCCGGGGGAGAGAGTCGTCGGGGACGGCGACTTCTTCACCTTCGATATCGGCGCGGTATACGAGGGCTATCACAGCGACATGACGCGCACCGTGGCTGTCGGTCATGCCGACGACGATATGCGCATGATCTACGATACCGTCCTGACGGCGCACAAAAAGGCTTTCGACGCCATCCGTCCGGGAGTTACCGCCTCGGATATCGACAAGGCTGCGCGCGACCATATCGCCGAGTGCGGCTACGGCGAGTACTTCGGCCACAGCACGGGTCACGGGGTCGGTCTCGAGATTCATGAAGCCCCGACCGTGAGCGGCAAGTCGCCGACCGTCCTCAAAGCGGGCATGGTCATCACCGACGAGCCCGGCATATATCTGCCCGGCCGCTTCGGAGTACGCATCGAGGATACGGTGCTCGTGTGCCCTGACGGGGCAAGATCCCTTGCGGATATCCCCAAAGAGCTTATAATAATTTGAGATAATACTTGGTTGAGATCACCACGTGACGCATACAGATCGTCATTACGAGGAGGAACAAAGCTCCGACGCGGTAATCTCAACCTTAACCTTTTGTGTTCTAATTTTAATAAATACTTGATTTTTGCGGATTTTCCTGTATAATAAAAATGTTAAAGAGTAAATTCAGCTCTTAGATTATAGTATTAGGAGGAAATGTATATGATTTCTGCCGGCGATTTCAGAAACGGCGTTACCTTTGAGATGGATGGCCAGGTGGTATCCATCATCGAGTTCCAGCACGTAAAGCCCGGTAAGGGCGCCGCCTTTGTAAGAACAAAGATCCGCAACGTTATCACGGGCTCCGTGGTCGAGAAGACCTTCAACCCCAACGATAAGTACCCCACCGCTTTCATTGACAGAAAGGACATGGAGTACAGCTATTCCGACGGCGATCTGTATTACTTCATGGATACAGAGACATGGGAGCAGATCCCGATCAACGCTTCTATCCTGGGCGACAGCTTCAAGTTCGTCAAGGAGAACATGGTATGCAAGGTGCTCTCTTATAAGGGCAACGTATTCGGCGTAGAGCCGCCCAACTTCGTAGAGCTTCAGGTCACAGCCACCGACCCCGGCTTTGCAGGCAACACCGCCACCAACGCTACCAAGCCCGCTACTCTCGAGACAGGCGCCGAGATCAAGGTACCGCTGTTCATCGAAGAGGGCGAGATGATCCAGATCGACACCCGTACAGGCGAGTACTTAGGCAGAGCATAAGCCGCCGAGGAATATTAATTGTCATTGCTAATCCCATTCATTGGGTGTAGCAATCTCACAAATTATTGATGTCATTGCGAAGCCCCAAGGGGCTGTAGCAATCCCACAAACAGAGACTGAATGTATCTGTAACACAAAACGGTATTTCCGACAGGGGGATTCCCACGGTCGCTCGGTCGCTCCCTCGGAATGACATTTTTTAAAGGAGAACACTATGAATCTGACTGAGAGAATTGCCTATATCCGCGGTCTCGCGGAGGGTCTCAAGCTCGACGAGAACAAGGACGAGGTCAAGGTCATCAAGGCTATCATCGACCTGCTCGAGGATATGGCTTACGATGTGGTCGATATGGAAGACATCGTCGACGATCTGGGCAACCAGGTAGACGAGATCGACGAGGATCTTGCCGAGGTAGAGGAGGAGCTCTACGGCGACGACAGCAACGGTCGTTATTACGATGACGACGATGACGATTTCGACGATATCCGTGAGGACGAGGCGTTTTATGAGGTCACCTGCCCCACGTGCAAGGAGACCACTATCGTCGATGAAGACGCCCTTATCGAGGGTGAGCTCGACTGCCCCTACTGCGGTGAGAAGATCGAGTTCGACTTCTCCGAGCTCAAAGAGGACGTAGACGCCTTAGAGGGCGCCGAGGGCGAAGTCTGATATGTAATCAATAAAAATTGCGGTACGTGTGATGCGTGCCGCTTTTTTGTTGGCTTCCCCTTGAGGTGATCTCCCCCGTGGGGGAGGTGTCTGCAAAGCAGACAGAGGGGTGCCGTCTCCGGCTGAGGAAAAGCTGTCACCGCAAGGTGACTGATGAGGTGTTCGTCGCCGAGTTTGCATAAAGGCACTTTCAAAAGTTGCATTTATACACCTCATCCGACCTTTTCGACTCTGCGAGCCGAAAAGCCCACCTTCCCCTCAAGGGGAAGGCTTTATCCTCACCATTCCGCCTCACGCACATAGTATACCGTGAGGTGATAATATGCTCTGTCGTCCAAAGCTCAGCCCCTTGCGCCGCCGAATACGCAAGTACACCGCCGTTTTCCTCGCGATATCCGTGCTGTTCATCACATACACCCAGCTCGCGGTCAAGTCGCAGTTCCGCGATATCATCATCCGCAATATGCACACGATAGCCGAGCAGGCGACCGTACAGGCGGTGGAAGAATTCCTCTCTTCCGAATCTGACAGCGCAGGCAAGCCTGTCATAGTCGAGCAGAACGGCGGCTCCGTCTCGGCAGTCCGCACCGACCCCGCGTACATAAACCGCGTCAAGACCGCCGTCACCCGGCTGACGCAGGATAACATCGACCGTATGTCGCACGACGGCACCGTGTCGGCGAATCTCGGCAGCTTCACCGGACTCGTGCTTCTCACCGACGTAGGGCCCGAGGTCGGCTTCTCCGTCGACACCACTCAGACCGTCACGTGCAGCTTCGAGAGCAGTCTGGAGTCCGCCGGGGTCAACCAGAGCCTCCACCATATCGTCATGACCGTGAACGTCGAGCTGCTCGTATACAATCCGTTCAGGATAGAAGAGACCGTCAGCGCCTCGTCGTCCTTCGAGATCGCCCAGACCGTGATCGTCGGCGCCGTTCCGTCTTATACAGGTATCAACAGATATTAGCACACCCAATATTTTGCGTGAAAACGCTTGAAAATACGGATATCTTGTGCTATAATACTACGGTTAATTGGATTATTATGGGGTCGTATAGATAAACGCGATCCACACACTCAGGATAGGAGGGGATCGGCTTGCCCGAATCCGTCAAGATGTCCGAAGCTCAAACCGAATATCTCAACCTCGTAGCCGAGCTGATGACCATACGCAAGCGCGGCGATGTGCCGCTGGCGTACATCCGCACCTACGGCTGCCAGCAGAA
>ONPE01000015.1 GCA_900319615.1 uncultured Eubacteriales bacterium | reverse complement strand
CTGCCGACTGCTGGGTGATTGAGGACAGCTACAACGGTATCCGTGCCGCCCACAACGCCGGTATGCATCCGCTGATGGTGCCGGATGTTTTACAGCCGGACGACGAGATGCTCAAGCTCGCGGATGCGGTGCTGCCGTCGCTTATCAAAGTCAAAGATTATTTGGAAAATATCAGGTTTGAAGAGGTGAAAAAATGACTATTGCACTCATTATCTTAGCTGCACTGGTGATACTGTTTTTCTCGGTGCTGCTCGTATTCTATTTTTTCGTATACTATATGCCGCACAGGGGCATGACCGAGACGCATTTCGAGAAGATTCTGCTCGGGCATCCGTATGTTGAAGACGCGCGTAGAGCGACCGAAGAAATGGCTGCAAGAAAATGCGAGCGCATAGCGACGCGCTCTCATGATAAGCTCAGGCTCAGCGCGAGATTTTTCAGAGGCGACGAGAGCATGCCCGTATGCATACTCTTCCACGGATATCACGGCTCGGGCGTGCGCGACTTTTCCGGAGTAGGACGCGACCTGATCAACAAGGGCTACAATGTCATCATGGTGGACGAGCGCAACCACTGGCGCTCCGAGGGTCACACGATAACCTTCGGTATGCGCGAGCGCTACGACGTCCTCACGTGGGTGAAAAAGGCTAACAGGCTGTTCAGCGACGACAAGCCTATATACATATTCGGTATCTCTATGGGCGCCGCCACGGTGCTGATGGCGTCGGGTCTGGAGCTGCCTGAGAACGTCAGATGTATACTTGCCGACTGTCCTTACAACGACGTTATGGATGAGATGGCTTTCGCCGGGAGTACCCATATGAAAACACCGGCGGCTTTGAGCAAGTTCCTCGCCCGCGCTTCTGCAAAGATCTACGGCAGGTTTGATATTGCTGAGACCACAGTCGCCGACGAGGTCAAAAAGACAAAGGTGCCCATCCTTATCATGCACGGCGAGGAGGATAATCTTGTGCCGTGCTATATGAGCAAGCAGATCAAGGAAGCTAACCCCGACATGATAGAGCTGCATATCTTCCCCGAAGCGCGCCACGGTCAGAGCTACCTCTTCCACAAAGAGGAGTACCGCAGCATCATGGATCGGTTCATGCAGGAAAATCTGTAAACGGAAAGCCACCCTTTCGGGTGGCTCTTTTTGTTGCGTATTATCTTAAGAAGCCGTTGATGATCTGCTCCTCGGCTTCGGCTTCGGTGAGCCCGAGGGTCATCAGCTTGATTATCTGTTCGCCGGCGATCTTGCCGATAGCCGCCTCATGCACGAGGGACGCGTCGACGTCGTTTGCTTCAAGAGCAGGCACGGCGAGTATCTTGCCGTTATCCATGATGATGGAGTCGCACTCGGTGTGACCTTTACAGGCTGCGTTGCCGACGATCTTTAGATCGAGCTTTTGATACGAGTCGTCGCGAGCCACGCCTCGGGAGACTACGTCGGCGTTTGCTCCGTCGCCGTTGAGCTTGACGGTGTATACGCTGTACGCCTCCTGTATGCCGTGGGTCATCAGGCGCTCCCTGACTATCAGCTTGGCGTTTGCCTTTAGCTCTGCTACGGTGGTGCGGCGGGTGTCGTCGACTCCCTTGATCTGCACCATCTCCATCTCGCAGACGCCGCCCTCTTCCATATAGACCTCGGTGACGGGGTTGAGGATGCGCTTGCCTGCGCCCTCGCCGGAGCCGAAGTGCTTCTCTACATACTTTACCCTGGCGTTCTTGCCCACGTAAAAGCGGTGGATGCCGTCGTGCTGAGAGTCGTGGTTACCGCAGTTGTCTATGCCGCAGCCTGCGACTATCTCGATATCGGCGTTGTCGCCTATATAAAAGTCGTTGTAGACCTCTTCCTTCAATCCGCTCTGTGAGATTATGACGGGGATATGCACACTCTCGCCCTTGGTATCGGGCTTGATGAAGATATCCATGCCGCTTACTCCTGTTTTGGAGACTATCTCGACGTTCTCGGTCGACTGTCTGCCGATAGACATACTGTCGGAGCGGATGTTGTACGCGCCGCTGACGGAGCCGTCGATATCGGCGATCTCTTTAAGAAGATACTTTTGAATTTTGTTCAGATCCATAGCCGTTCTCCTTTACGCTTGATAAACGCCGCGGCATTTGTCGACGGCTGAGGGCGTGCCGATGAGTCGCGGCAGCACTTCGTCCTTATCGCCGCGGTCGACGATAGAGCCGCTGTCGAGCACGATGATCTCGTCGGCGATGTTCAGGATGCGCTCCTGATGAGAGATGATGAGGATGGAGCGGTCGGCTATCTCCTCGCGCTGTCTGCGGAAGACGTCGATCAGGTTGGAGAAGCTCCACAGGTCGATGCCTGCCTCCGGCTCGTCAAAGACCGTCAGCAGAGAATTCCTCGCGATCACGGTGGCTATCTCTATACGCTTGAGCTCGCCGCCCGAGAGGCTCGAGTTCACCTCGCGGTTGATGTACTCTCTGGCGCACAGACCGACCATCGAGAGGTAACGGCAGGCTTCGGTGACGGAGATTTTTTTGCCCGAGGCGAGACGGATCAGATCGAGGACGCGGATGCCCTTGAACTTGACCGGCTGCTGAAAGGCGAAGCCGATGCCCTTGTTGGCGCGCTCGGTGACGTTCATGCCGGTGATGTCCTCGCCGTTGAAGATGATCTGACCCGAGGTGGGCGTTTCGATACCGGCTATCAGCTTTGCGAGCGTCGACTTGCCGCCGCCGTTGGGGCCGGTTATGACATAGAGCTTACCGTCCGGTATCTCTAAGCTGATATCCTTGATTATCTCTTTGCCGGAGCCCTCGTCGCTTACGGCAAAGGAAAGATTCTTTATTTCAAGCATAGTTGTGTTTTCTCCTTGTTCTTTCAGAGCTGTACGCCTATTATAACGCATTTGTTTTACAAAGGCAATATGTGATTTGGCGTAAATAGGGGAAAAGTTTTGAAATATGCGATTGCAAGTGCTCTTGTATTATGCTATACTTTTTCTGAGGTGATGACCGTGAGTAAAGACAGACTGGCGGCGTTCATGGACGCTGTTCTGGCTATCATAATAACGATACTCGTTCTGGAGCTGCCCAAGCCCGACCCCGTGACTTTAGAGAACGTTCTGGCGCTCAGGGAATCCTACATATGCTATGCGCTGTCCTTCTTCTGGTTGGGCTCGTTGTGGGTAGGTCTGCACAACGAGTGGCACCATATCCAGATAATCAATAAGAAGGTCGTGTGGCTCGGGGTGCTGATGCTGTTCGTGACCTCATGGATACCCTACGCGCTGAGCGTAGTTATAAAGGATCCCATGAACGAGCTGGCTCAGCTTTTGTACGGCGGATCGGTCATGCTGGTCATACTCGCCAACCTTTTGCTCTCGGCGGCTTTGTACAAGTGCCATGTGGATATAGAGGAGCTTGACTCTGACGAACACGCGTGGATCGTGGAGATGACGTACATCCCCGAGATATTGATAGTAGCAATCGGCATGATACTCTCGGCGTCGGTGTATCCGCCGCTCATGAGCGTGTCGGTGTTCATCGCCATGCTGTGGACGCATCTGCCGTTCCATAAGATATATCAGGAAAAAATAAAATGACGGATATGAAGGATAAGAACGAGCGCGATATAACAGCGAGCCGCGCCTTTAAAGAGAAGCTGTTCCGCCCCTTTACCAAGGCGATAGTAGAGTTCGACATGATACATCCCAACGACAGCATCGGCGTGTGTATCTCGGGCGGTAAGGACAGTATGCTGATGGCTAAGCTCTTTCAGGAGCTCAAGCGCCACGATAAATTCCCCTTTGAGCTGAGGTTCATCGTGATGGATCCCGGTTATAATGAAGAGAACCGCAGGATGATAGAAGATAACGCCGCAAAGCTCGACATACCCATCGAGATCTTTGAGACGCGTATCTTCGATGCGGTATATAAGATAGACAAGTCGCCGTGCTATCTGTGCGCGCGTATGCGCAGGGGCTTCTTGTATCAGCGCGCGCGTGAGCTCGGCTGCAACAAGATAGCTCTCGGCCATCACTATGACGACGTGATAGAGACGAACCTCATGGGTATGCTGTGGGGCGGTCAGATACAGACGATGATGCCGAAGCTCCACTCGCAGAACTACGACGGCATGGAGCTGATAAGGCCGCTGTACTACGTCCGCGAGAAGGACATAGAGAACTGGCGCGACAGGAATGATCTGCGCTTTCTGCGCTGCGCTTGCAGGTTTACCGAAGCGTGCGAGGACGACGGCTCGTCAAAGCGGCTCGAGACGAAGCTGCTTATCCGCGAGCTGAAAAAAACCAATCCGCGCGTTGAGGCGAATATCTTCAACAGTATGCGGAACGTCAACACCGACACCGTTCTCGCGTATAAGATGCACGGAGAGATACATAAATTCACGGATGACTACGATAACGGAGGAGAAGCATGAGCTCGCTTACTGAGTATGTTCGCTGGTATTCGGAATTCAGCTTTTATGAAAAGGAATTCACCGACGTCGATAATCTGGTGCTGTGTCAGCTCGCGTATTACACATTTGATCTCGACAAGTTCGACGGCGAGCCGGCTCCGCTTCGCAGGTGCGCGAGCAAACGCTTTCAAAACGACAGCTTTTTGCAGGCGGTGATACAATCGCGCCGTTTCGGTACCGTAAAGATATGCGACGCCGTCGACGTCCGGGACAGCAAGACGTCTACCCAGTTCGCTGCGATCACCTTTCAATTATATGACAATGTTTATTACATAGCCTTTCGCGGTACCGACAACACTCTTGTCGGATGGCGCGAGGACTTCATGATTAGCTATATGAAGACCGACGCACAGCAGCGCTCGGTAAAGTATCTCGGGGAGCATATCACCGAGGGCAATATGTACTATGTCGGCGGTCACAGCAAGGGCGGCAACCTCGCCCTGTACGGCTGCTGTAATCTGGACGACGTAAGGCTCGGCAGGGTAGTGAGGATATACAACAACGACGGTCCCGGGCTTTGTCCCGAGGTCAGCGACGTCAGCCTCATCGACCGTATCAGCGGCAGGACGACTCAGATCATGCCGCGGTACAGCGTTTTCGGCAGGCTGTTCGCCCATGATATCAAGGATACAAAGATCGTCACGAGCTCTGCAGAGAATCTCATGCAGCACGATATCATGACATGGGAGATCAAAGAGGGCAAGCTGTCCTTAGCTAAGGATTTCGACCCCGACAGCGCGTGGATAAACGCTGTAGCCGACAAATGGATAAGCGATATCACCACCGAAGAACGCGAGAAGATGACGAGGATCATCTTCGACACCTACGACAAGGACGGCGATACGACAATAGAAGAAGCCCTCGCGACCGGCATCAGCGGACTCGACGTCCTGATCAAGAATATGTACAGATCGGATACTCTCAAGACCGCCGCCAAGATACCGGAGAAGGTTGTGTTCGGCTCGGTTTTCGAGCGGATCCGGAAAAGCAGGTTCGCTCAGCTTATGAAAACTAACGAGCTCAGGGAGGGTATCGTTTTCATCCTGTTCGGCGTGCTCATGCTGTCGATACCGCGCAACGCTCTGCAGGTGATCATTCTGGTACTGCTGGGCGGCTTTGCGGTATTCCAGCTGATATACACCTTCATTGCGCTGTACAAAAGTAAGTGGAACTTTGAGAGAGAAAAGGTGAGGGTATATATCCTCGTTGCGGCGGTCACGCTGTTCGTGTTGGTGTTGGTCAAGGAGAACGCCGCGTTCATCGTGGGCAGCGGAGTCGGCGGAGCATGGCTTCTGGTGGTGGCTTACAAGAGCTTCGTCGCCGCCAAAAAGAACGAGGCGCATGACTTCATCTACATTATACAGGTCGTCAAGTCAGTCGTTTACGCCTGCTGCGGAATAGTCATCCTCTTAGCTCCGCTGAACGTGATGCAGTGGGTGGTGCTGGCGCTGGGCGCGATAATGGTGCTCGACGGCATATTCACTGTCGTGTACACCATCATTAAGGCTAACGACCGCCATAAGATCAGACCGAAACGTAAACCAAAAGCAAATAAGGAGTAAGGAAAATGGCTTGGGAAGCTGAAATACTAAGATCGATCCAAACGCTGCGAACACCGCTGCTCGATTATGTGATGGCGTTCTTCTCTATGCTTGGCTACAAAGGGCTGTGCTCGATAGCGCTGGGCTTGATACTGCTGATCGTCGTCAAGACGAGGAAGACCGGCATGGAGGTCTTGCTTTCGATAGCGATCGCCTTCATCCTCGCTAACCTTATCATCAAGCCCATCGTGATGCGACCCCGGCCGTGCGACGTCTATCCGTTTCTGGAGGCTGTCCTGCCGCAGCCGCACGACTCGTCGTTCCCGTCCGGGCACACGGTAAACGCTTTTGCCGCGGCGACGGCGGTGTTCCTCAATCACAAGAAGATCGGCGTTGTCGCGCTTATCATCGCGGCGCTTGTTGCATTCTCGCGGATGTATGCAGCTATGCATTTCCCGACAGATGTTCTCGCAGGTATCATCATCGGCGTGGGCACCGCTGTGCTCGTGCACTATGTGATATCCCCTGCGCTGTTGAAAAAGAGGGAGAGTAAATCATGAATCAGATAATTCGCGAGCTGTTTGATTATTCACTTGAGACCTACGGCGTAGAGCCGGATTATCCGTTCTCAGACGAAGATATACCCGTGCTGCGCCACCGCGACAACAAGAAGTGGTTTGCTATCTTCATGAACGTTAACCGCTCGGTGCTGCACATAGGAGGAGAGGGGAGAGTCGATATCATGAATATCAAGTGCGACCCCATCCTCAGCGGCTCTCTGCGGCTGAACGACGGCTATCTTCCCGCTTATCACATGAACCATGAACAGTGGCTCACGATTCTGCTCGACGGCACCGTACCGACGGAGGATATTTTTCCGCTGCTCGATCTGAGCTTCGAGCTGACGATGAAGAAGCGGAAAAGGAAATAGGTAGATTATTATAGCGATATCGCATAATTCAGGTGTGCGGATTGTCGAGATGCATTTTTCGAATGATTGGACAAATAATCAGTTCTCATATTTACGTATGGGTGCTCTTTCCTTATGTATCAAGATTATAGCAAAATAACAGGAGCTGTCCGTGTAAGACAGCTCCTTTTCATATCAATTATTCAATTCAGATCAAGGCATTACAGCCAGTTCATCGTGTCCTCATAGACGTTGATGTAATCCTGAGCCGATCTCTCCCAGCTGTTGTCGCTCATCATAGCGCGCCACATCAGCTGATGCCAGCCTTCGTTATCGTAGATACCGGCGAGAGCACGCTTGACGGCGTTGCACATATCGGCGATATCATAGTTGCGGAAGGTGAAGCCGTTACCGTAGTTGTCGGCGCTGTCGAATACGCTGTCCTTCAGACCGCCTACCTCGCGGACTACCGGGATGGTGCCGTAGCGCAGGGCGATCATCTGCGACAGACCGCAGGGCTCCTGCTTGGAGGGCATCAGGAAGATATCTGCGCCGGAGTAAATCTTGCGCGCGAGCTCGGGCACGAAGCCGTGGCAGGTGCAAACTCTGCCCGGATAGAACCACTGCATATCGCGGAAGAAGTTCTCGTACTCCTCATCGCCGGAGCCGAGGATGACAAACTGCATCCTGTGGTTGTTCAGCAGATCGGGCAGACCGCCGCGAACCAGATCGAGACCCTTGTGCTCGACCATACGGGTTACCATCGCTACGATCGGGATCTCCCAGTTCTGCTCGAGGCCGAGGCGCTCCTGCAGCCTTCTCTTACACTCGCCCTTGCCTGACATATCTTCCTTTGTGTAGTTGCAGTAGAGCTGATAATCGGTAGCGGGGTCGTAGCTCGCCTGATCTATACCGTTGAGGATACCGCAGAGCTTGTAGTGGTTGGCGTTGAGGGCGTGGTGCAGACCGTGGCTGTACCACGGGTCTTTGATCTCCAGAGCGTAGGAGGGGGATACCGTGTTGACGCGGGTGGAGCAGAAGATAGCACCCTTCATCATATTCAGCTTGCCGTCCATCTCGAGGATCTTGGTCTCTGTGGGCGGGATGCCGACACACTCGGTGTTGACTTCCCAGCCGTACTTGCCCTGATACTGGATGTTATGGATGGTGAACAGCGACTTGATGTTGTAGTACCACGGATTCTTCGAATAGAAGAGATAGTAGTATACGGGCACGAGGGCTGTCTGCCAGTCGTTGGTGTGGATGAGGTCGGGATGGAAGTCGATGTAGGGCAGCATCTCGAGGATGGCGCGTGAGAAGAACGCATATCTCTCAGCGTCATCGTAGAAGCCGTACAGCTTATCTCTCTTGAAGTAGTACTCGTTGTCGATGAAGTAGTAGGTGCAGTCGTTCCATCTTGCCCAGAACAGACCGCAGTACTGGTGTCTCCAAGCTACGGGTACGGTGAAGTTGGTGATGAAATTCATCTGGCACTTCAGCTCGTAGGGGATGGTGCCGTACAGCGGCATAACGATACGGCAGTCATGACCCTTTCGGCATACGGTATGCGGCAGGGAGCCTGCCACGTCCGCGAGTCCGCCGCTGCCTGCAAAGGGGTTGGCTTCACTCGCGCAGTAAAGTATTCTCATAATCTATATACCTCCTAATGTTATACGATGGAATGCTTTGCGATGTACATCGGGTAGTTCTGCGTGCCCTGCAGCTTAGAGCCGCGGCTCACGTTGACGTCCTTGTCGACGACAAGGTTGATCAGCTCGGCTTTGTCGCCGATGACGCTGTCCTGCATGACGATGCAGTTCTTGATGACGGCGTCATGACCGATGTACACGCCCTTTGAGATGATGGAGTTCTCCACCACGCCGTTGATGACGCAGCCCTGAGCGATCAGTGAATCCTTTACGCAGGAGTCAAGACCGTAACGCGAGGGGGCGTCGTCGCGCACCTTGGTGTAGATGGGGCGCTGATAGTTGAACAGCCTGTAGCGCGTATCCCTGTCCATGAGCTTCATGTTGGCGTCGTAGTATTCCTTTACGGAGCCGATGATCTCACAGTAATCGTTGAATTCATACGCGTAGACCCTGTGCTTGTCGATGGCTCTCTGCAGTACGTCGCGGACAAAGTTGTACTTTGACTCGGACGTAGCCTGACGGATGAGCATCATGAGGACGGGCTTCTTTATAAGTATAACACCGATGTCAAGGTTGCATACGCTGTCGTCTATCGGAGAAGCAAGTATCTTCTTGACCTTTCCGTCCTCGTCGAGATCGAGGATGCAGCGGAAGTCGTCGGTGATCTTTTTGACGACCCTCTTAACATAGACGAAGGTGATGTCGGAGTTGCGCTTCTCGGCAAAGCTCAGCAGCTTGCTGTAGTCCATGTTGTATACGCAGTCGGAGGGGGAGAGGAGCAGATAATCCTCGTCGCCGTGCTCGATGTAGCCGTGCAGGTTGAAGAGGGTCTCTACCAGAGTGTTGAAGCTGTGCTCGCCGTAGGGGGGCAGGATGCTCAGACCGCTCCTGCGTCTTGCGAGATCCCACGCGGAGCCGGAGCCGAGGTGATCCATCAGGGACATGAAGTTCGACTTGGCTACGATGCCGACATTATTGATGCCTGAGTTGGACATATTTGAGAGGGGGAAGTCGATCATGCGGTACTTGCCGCCGAAGGGGATGGAGCCTGTGGTGCGGTAAGCGGTGAGCTCAGGCAGATTTTTCTCATTGGAGTTCGCAAAGATCAAACCGAGTATTTTGTTAGCAGCCATGATCACACCTCCATATCTGTATCTATCATCGCTTTGCAGGGTACGGTGACGCCTGCGCCGATCTTGAGGTTATCGCCTATGACGGTCACGCCCCAGTCGTCGCGGTTCTCGATCTCAGTGGGAGCCGCACCGATCTTGGCGCCTGCGCCGATGACAGTGTTCTCTGCTATGATAGAGAACTCGACATGAGCGCCCTCCTCGATAACAACGCCGGGGAAGAGGATGGATGAGTTGATGACCGCGTCCTTACCGATCATAACGCCCGGGAAGATGATGGAGAATTCGAGCTTGCCGTCGATGTTGCAGCCGTCGGATACCATCGAGTTCTGTATCTCGCCGGTAGGGCCGACATGGTGAGGCGGCATCATGGGGTTGCGCGAGTAGATGTTCTTGAGGTCGAGGGTGACCTTGGGATCGAGAAGATCCATGTTGGCTTCCCAAAGGCTGTCGATGGTGCCGACGTCCTTCCAGTAGCCTTCGAAGGGATAGGCGAACATACGCTCGCCGGATTCGAGCATCAGGGGCAGGATGTCCTTGCCGAAGTCGTTGTGAGAGTCGGGATTCTGCTGATCCTTCTTCATATACTCTCTGACTGTCTTCCATGTAAAGACATATACGCCCATGGATGCATTGGTGCTCTTGGGGTGCGCGGGCTTCTCTTCAAACTCATAGATGGAGCCGTCCTCGTTTGTGTTGAGGATGCCGAAGCGCGAAGCCTCCTCCATCGGAACATCCATAGCTGCGATGGTGCACGCGGCGTTCTTCTCCTTATGATACTCGATCATCTTGGCGTAGTCCATCTTATAGATGTGGTCGCCGGAGAGCACTACGATGTAGTCGGGGTCGTAGCGGTCGACGAAGCGGATGTTCTGATAGATCGCGTTAGCGGTACCTGAGTACCAGTCGGAGCCCTCTTTAGACTCATAGGGCTGCAGACAGGTCACGCCGCTGTGGATACCGTCGAGGTCCCACGGCTGACCGTTGCCGACATATTCGTTGAGTTCCAGCGGCTGATACTGGGTGAGTACGCCTACCGCCTCTATGCCGGAGTTGATACAGTTCGACAGGGGGAAGTCGATGATCCTGTATTTGCCTCCGAAGGGTACGGCGGGCTTGGCGATCTTCTTGGTCAGTACGCCGAGACGCGAGCCCTGACCGCCTGCCAGCAGCATAGCCACTACTTCTTTTTTAGGTATCATTTTGTCCTCCAAAATTCAGCGCGGAGCCCCGAGATACCGGGGCTCGTGCATATTCGTTATCGTTTTCGGCTTTAATCAGCCTTTTTTAGCTGTGGTCTTTTTGGTCGCGGGCTTCTTTGCGGGAGAGGTCTTTGCCGCAGGCTTCTTTGCGGGAGCCTTCTTGGAAGCTGCTTTCTTAGCTGTCTTCTTAGCGATATCCTCCTTGATCTCGGCTACGTCCTCTTTGATCTCTGCCTTTACCTCTTCGACCTTCTTCTGAGCTGCCGCCTTTTTGGCTGCGCGGGTAGCTGCCGCCTTGGCTGCCGCCGCTTTGCGCTTTGCTGCCTTCTCTTCGGCAGCCTTCTCTGCCGCAATGACGGAGGGCTTCTTCTCGGTGCTTACGCACTTGAGATAGAGAGCGCTCATGGGAGGCAGGTTGATGTGGATGGACTGCTCTAAGCCGTGCATCTCTTCCTCAACGGCGTGGATATTGGTGCCGTTGGATTTGCCGGTGCCGCCCCACTGCTCGTCGTCGGAGTTGAATACCTCTGCGTATACGCCGTACTCCGGAACGCCGATAGCGTAGTTCTCACGGTACATGGGCTGGAAGTTGCATACGACGATTATGTTGTTGCCGTCCTTGTCGATACGACGGAAGGCGATGACGCTATGCTGATAGTCGTCATGATGGATCCACTGAAAGCCTTCCCATGTGAAGTCGACCTGATACATACAGCTGTTCTCTTTGTAGAAGTCATTCAGAGCGCGGAAGAAGTCGTTGAGCTTCTTATGCTTCTCGAAGCCTAACAGACCCCACTGCAGCTCTTCGGTGCTGTTCCACTCGTCGAACTGACCGATCTCGGCGCCCATGAAGGTGAGCTTCTTGCCCGGGTGAGCCATCATGTAAGAGAGGAATACGCGCACGCCGGCGAACTTCATGTCATAATCTCCGGGCATCTTATTGATAAGCGAGCCCTTGCCGTATACGACCTCGTCGTGAGAGATCGGGAGCAGGAAGTTCTCGGAGAATGCATACAGGAAGGAGAAGGTGATGCTGTTGTGGTGATACGGTCTCCACAGCGGATCGAGCGACATATAAGAGAGCATATCGTTCATCCAGCCCATGTTCCACTTGTAGTCGAAGCCTAAGCCGCCGTCGGATACGGGACGGGAGACCATCGGCCATGAGGTGGACTCTTCGGCGATCATCATGACGGTCGGATGATGGAGGTGAACAGCGGTGTTCAGTCTCTGGATGAACTCAACAGCCTCGAGGTGCTCGTGGCCGCCGTACTTGTTGGCTACCCACTCGCCGTCGCGGCGGTTGTAGTCGAGGTACAGCATGGAGGCGACAGCGTCTACGCGGATGCCGTCAACATGATACTTGTCGAGCCAGAACATGGCGGAGGATACCAGGAAGGAGATAACCTCGTATCTCGCGTAGTCGAATACGTAGGTGCCCCATTCCTTGTGCTCGCCCTTGCGGCTGTCCTCATACTCATAGCAGTGGATGCCGTCGAAACGTCCCAGACCGTGAGCGTCCTTGGGGAAGTGAGCCGGTACCCAGTCGAGGATTACGCCGATGCCCTCCTGATGGCAGCGGTCGATGAAGTTCATGAACATCTCGGGCGAACCGTAACGGGAGGTGGGAGCATAGTAGCCTGTTACCTGATAGCCCCAGGAGCCGTCGAAGGGATACTCGGTCATCGGCATGAACTCGATGTGGGTGTAGCCCATCTGCTTTACGTAGGGGATGAGCTCCTCGGTGAGCTTGTCATAGGAGAAGGTGTTGCCGTCGGCGTACTTTCTCCACGAGCCTGCGTGTACCTCGTAGATGTTCACGGGGTTCTCAAAGTGATTGTGCTCCATCTTATACTTGTACCAGGCTTCGTCGTTCCACTGATACTTGTTGTAGTTGTAGATGATGGAGGCGTTGTCGGGACGGGTCTGGGTATGGAATGCATAGGGGTCGGATTTGAGTATCTTCTCAAACCACGGCGTCTCGACACAGAATTTGTAGATGGCGGTCTCGCCTAAGTTGGCTACCCAGCCCTCCCAGACTCCGCCTTCGGAGATTTTGTGCATATGGTTGGCATTCTGATCCCATCCGTTGAAGTCGCCTACTACGGAGACGCTCAGGGCGTTCGGCGCCCATACGCGGAACATCGTACCGGGGCAGCCGTCCATCCAGTAATCGTGCGCGCCGAAGAACTCATAGGCTCTGACAGCGTCGCCGCCGTGGAACAGATCCAGAGGGAATCTCTCATCGTTTAATACATAGTTCATAAGTCTTACGCTCCTTTATAAAAAGAATTAGTACATAAATATACAACTCTATAATAGCAGACATTTTTGACAATTTCAAGTAAAAACTGAAATTGAATCCCAAAGATTTAGTGCATTTTTTATAAAAACTGACAATAGAGTTGTCATTATAGACAAGGATTTTTTCTCCTTTTCATACTATATGTACAAAGAAATCGCGTTGACATGCGATTATGCCCCGATAACGGAAAAATCCACTTGTACATTTTTCACAGAATCGGATATGTACAAATGTGGACAAATTTGATATGATAGACAAAGATTTTCACGGCTGGAGAATTACGAAGGGTGACGAGTATGTTAACAGTTGCAGAGTATCCATTCGATGAAGATCGACAATTAATAATCGATTACATTGATAACGGAAAAGATGTTAGTTATGAAAATATTCTTTTGTTTTCTCTGGAAGTTGGCATAAAATGAGAACAAATGCAAAACAGGTAGTTATACCGCTCTCGTTGAGGGCGGTTTTCTTATGCCCAAAACGTGGTGATATTATGTTCAAGCAGGAGGGTAAATTCTGCTGCGGTATCTGAAAAAGAGAAAAACATCAAGCCGGCGGTCAGAATTGAATATTTCGACAAAACCTATATTTCATATATAGAAAAATCACTTGACATTTGACCTTGTTTATATTATTATAAGTTATGGTGTGATAGTGGTGCAGTATGCCTGTTGCCGCAGCACCGGGTCCGATCGTTGTTTTTCGACGGATCCCTGCCTTTTTATTAGACTCTCTTAGAGAGCCGTTATATATAGATATTTTACCCATATTGCCATTTTCAAGCCGCTTTGATGCTTTTCATATATATGATACATTTTCGCGGATCACTATGTTTTCTGTCGCTTTGACAGTGGTAATACAAAACTGAATATCTGAGTAACGGCACCGTGAGTTGAGTTTGATCAGAAGAATCAAATCAAGGAGGTGTCAATGTGAGTGCTTTGAGTATCATACTCATAGTCGTCGCTCTGCTGATAGGCGCAGGCGTGGGCGTTGTCCTGGGCAGTGCTTACCGCAAGAAGGTCGCCGAGGCGGAGATAGGCAGCGCCGAGGCGGAAGCCAAGCGTATAGTGTCCGACGCTATGAAGACAGCCGAAGCAAAGAAGAAGGAAGCTATCCTTGAGGGCAAGGACGAGGCTCACCGCCTTCGTGAGGAGGGCGAGAAGGAGATCGCCGACCGCCGCAAGGAGGTACAGCGCCAGGAGCGCCGTATCCAGCAAAAAGAGGAGACTCTCGACCGCAAGATCGACAACGTCGAGAAAAAGGAAGAGAGAGCCAACAAAAAGATCAAGGACGCCGAGGGACGACTCGCCGAGGCGGAAACAATCAAAAAGAGTCAGTTTGATATGCTCGAGAGGATCTCGGGTTACACCGTGGATCAGGCTAAGGCATATCTGCTCAGCCAGCTCGAATCCGAGCTGACGAGGGAGAAATCCCTTAAGATAATGGAGTATGAGCAGCAGCTCAAGGACGAGTCCGACAAGCGCGCGCGCAACATCATCTCGCTGGCTATCCAGCGCTGCGCCGCCGATCAGGTCGCCGAGGCGACTGTATCGGTAGTGCCGCTGCCCAACGATGAGATGAAGGGCCGCATCATCGGACGCGAGGGACGCAACATCCGCGCCATCGAGACCATGACAGGCTGCGACCTCATTATCGACGACACACCCGAGGCTATCACGATCTCCTGCTTTGAGCCCGTGCGCCGTGAGATCGCGCGCGTAGCTCTGGAGAAGCTGATCGCCGACGGCCGTATCCATCCGGCAAGAGTCGAGGAGATGGTCGAGAAGGCACGCCGCGAGGTAGAGGCGAGCATCAAGCAGGCAGGCGAACGCGCCGTGCTGGACGCAGGCGTACACGGTCTGCATCCCGAGCTCGTAAAGATCCTCGGCAGGCTGAAGTACCGTACCAGCTACGGTCAGAACGTTTTGAACCACTCTCTCGAGGTCTGCTACATTTCCGGTATGATCGCGTCCGAGCTCGGTCTCGACCCCAAGGTCGCCAAGCGAGCCGGTCTGCTGCATGATATCGGTAAGGCGCTCGACCACGAGATCGAGGGCAGCCACGTTGAGATCGGCGTGGATATCGCACGCAAGTACAAGGAGAGCGACGCGGTCGTCCATGCGATCCACGCTCACCACGGCGACGTAGAGGCTAAGACGGTCGTAGCCTGCATCGTTCAGGCAGCCGACGCTATCTCGGCAGCCCGTCCCGGCGCACGCCGCGAGAACCTCGAGAACTACATCAAGCGTCTGCAGAAGCTCGAAGAGGTCGCATCGTCCTTCAAGGGCGTCGAGACGTCTTTCGCTATCCAGGCAGGCCGCGAGGTACGTATCATGGTCAAGCCCGAGCAGGTCAAGGACGACTCTATGGCTTCACTTGCAAGAGATATCTGCAAGAAGATCGAAGAGGAGCTCGAGTATCCGGGTCAGATCAAGGTCAACATCATCCGCGAATCCCGCGCGATAGATTACGCAAAATGATAAGAAAAAGCACTGCTTCGGCAGTGCTTTTTTTAGTTAGGAGTTAGGAGTGAGGAGTTAGGAGTTGATGGAGGGCTCCGCTCACACCCGAATCTATAGATTTTATCAAAATGATTGTATCATAAATAATAACATCCGTGAAACAGAGTCGCGAACACTGTATTATTTATGTATGTATTTCAATCAAAAAGCCGTCAGGCTTTCCCAAAATTCCTAATTCCTCATTCCTAACTCCTGATTGTTACAGTAGTTCCACTCCGGGACGTACTTTTTGTCTGAGGCTTCGAGTTCCTGTGCGAAGCCGTCCAAGCCGAGCTCATACATTTTATCGAGCACCTTGTTGTACTCGCGTTTTGTCAGGCGGCGGTTTATATCGGGGTATTCGGCGGCTCTGCCTGCAGGCATATATTGCGCCATCAGGCTGACCGGGGTACTCGTGCCAAAGTTATCCCTGATCATTTGCAGAACGCCGATGCTGTTCCGCGTGTGCGACGGAAGGACAAGGTGGCGGATGATGACTCCGCGCTTTATCAAGCCGTTTTCCCTGACAATCTCGCTTTGCTGTCGGAGCATCTCGTCTATTGCGGCTGTGGCTGTTTCGACATAGTCGGGGCAGGCTGAGAGCCGCTTTGCAAGGGCGTTGTCGCTGTATTTGAAGTCGGGGAGGTATACGTCTATCAGTCCCTCGAGTCTTTGCAGGGAGCTTAACTTCTCATATCCGGAGCTGTTGTATATAATAGGTATAGCGGGTTTGTATATGCTAAGGCTTTCGATCACCGCGTGGATATAGTGCCCCGGGGTGACGAGCTCTATATTGTGTACGCCCATGCTTTCGAGCCTGCGGTACTCTTCGCTGAGCTGATAGGGCGTGACATAGCTGCCTACGCAGCCGGTCGATATCTCGTAGTTCTGGCAATATACGCATCGCAGACTGCATCCGCTGAAGAATACCGTACCCGCGCCGTTCGTACCGCTGATCGGCGGTTCCTCGTCATAGTGCGGAGCAACGCGCGCGAGCTTCGGCAGCTCGCCGACCCCGCAGAAGCCGAAGTTCTTTTCATCACGGTCGACATTACATCCTCTCGGACAGAGATCACAGAGCATATTCGCACCCCCTTGTACAGATTATATCATATTCTCCGCAAAAACGCTATAGTGAATACAGTATAATTCAGATGCGGCGATCGTCCGGACTGACAGAATAATAAAGCAAGGTGTGCAGCTAATCGTGCGGTGCTGCCTTATACCTTTAATTCATATAGGAAATCTTCTATAGCAATATCAAGGTGGAGGATAGAAAGCTCCTCCTTGTTGAACAGTCTGACCAGCTCCGATACGGCGGTCTTATCCGTCGAGATATCTCCGACCGCGCGGATAACCTCGCCCGACTCATATGCTTCTATACCGTATGTTTCGTATATGCAGTTTTCGCGGTCGCATACGCTCTTTGAAAAGATCCTGTATTCTGTCACGGCTAACTCCTCGTGAATTCGATTCACTTACAGGTGAAATATTATCACCAAAATCAGCAGTAATCAAGCTTTTCTACAAAAGTGTAATGAACATTACAGAAAACGACACAATTCAACTTGTTTTGTAACAGAATATCCCTATTGTCATGAACAGATAACTGTGATATTATGATTGTATCAATGATCTGCACAGGAGGCGAAAAGATGAAAAATCCGTTTATATCCGTATCTGATAACGATAATAGCGAATATGTCACATCGCGCTGCTCGCTTAACCGTGCGGTCCTGGCTAAGCTGCCGCTTTACGGGATGGATGACGCCATAGAGGGCTTGATGTTCAAGGATATCTTTTCGACTCCCTTGGTGGTCGCGGAGATAAGCCGTATCGCTCGCAGGTATTCGCTTGATATCAGCGATATACCCGACTCCAAGCTTCCTTTTATATTGGACGAGGGGCTGTCATCCTCGGGCGATATGCGGTGCCGTCAGCTGGCTCAGCAGGTGGTGAAGAAGTTCGGCACACGGCTCGGGCTGATTCTGCTCACCCTGCGGATGGGGGAGAAGGAGAACCGCCTTGCGCGTCCGGACTGGGATGACGCCTGCTGGGAGTACTGGGGGCAGCTCGATACGATAATACTCACCGGGGGCTTGGCGAGCTCGATGCTCGGGCGGCGCTTCAAGGAGTACATCCACAATACCTTTGATATCGCAGGCGTGAAGCCGTATCATATAATGCTGTTTGAAAACGGCAGCTATCTGGGTGTGATGGGTGTGGCTCAGCGGCTTATGGAGGATAACTCCGCCGCGCTTGTGCTGGATATGGGGCACACCGGCTGGAAGAGGGCTCTCGTGCGCAAGGCGACGGGGGAGATAACCGGTTTTACCCCGATGGAGAGTATGCCGTCACCGTGCATGGAGAACGATCTTTCAGATGAGGGAGGCAGGCTGCGGCTCGCGGGCGAGCTGCACCGCCGCATCGTTAACTTCATCGCGTCATCATATCGTGAGCTTTCACAGAGCACAGACCTCAGCGACTCGGTGCTGATAAGCATCGCGAACTATACCCACGGCGGATATCTCGACGAGATCCACGGCGGCTACTCAAAGCTGCGTCTGTTGGGCTCGAAC